>JANPIT010000159.1:0-1775 GCA_031425115.1 Opitutaceae bacterium
CAAAATCTGCTGGCACCAACGCCCAGCGCACGTCGATGGATTTGCCCATCGCGCAATCGGTCGTGGGAGCGGTGCAGTCCACGGTGGAGTATCCCGTGGTGTTGTTGCCCTCGCTCGGTGGCACCCTGCCTCTTATCACGATTGAAGAAATGCTCCGCACCAATCTCCTCACGGTGCCGATCGTGAATGCGGACAATAACCAGCATGCAGAAAACGAAAATGTGCAGGTCCAGTTTCTCTGGGACGGCATCGAAACCTACGCCGCTCTGATGACGATGAAGTGACGGGTGGGGACAGTGGCGACTTCGATAGGGAATCGCGCTGGGAATCCGCAGGAACGGCGGGGCCGCGAGCTTGGCGTTGCCAAAGTGGCGGGAGTGACGCTTGAAGAGTGCGTGCCGCCGCGTGTCCTCTTCCGCTTTCTGGTGCTCCTTCTGCTCGGGACGGCCGTATTGCGCGCCGCTGATCCCCGGCCGATCGTGGGGCCCGGTGCGACCAAGGATGCGGTGATCGATGCTTACGGCTGGCCCACGGGACAGTCGCAATCCGGGGTGAAGGAAATCCTCAATTATCCCCAAGGTCAGGTTACCCTCGAAAACGGGCGCGTGGAAAAAGTGGATTTCTCTATGAAGGTGCCGTGGCCCGCGCCGCGCCCGCGACCGGGTGGGCCCACTGCGACGACGGTCAAGAAGCCGGATGCTCCCGCAGATTTCTGGATGAAAAAATACGAGGACGCGGTGGCGGAAGCGAAGCGCCGTCGCGCGCGGATTTTGGTGCTCTTCACCGGCCCGGACTGGTCGCCCGGCAGCAAGCAGTTTCAATCCGACGTCGAGTATCATCCTGATTTTGTGAATACGTTCGCCGGCGATTACGTTTTCTTGCGGCTCGAGTTCGTCACGCGCACGGCCTTGGCGCCGGAGTTGCGCGAGCAGAACAATCGCTTGCGGGAGCTCTACGGCGTGACGACTTATCCGGCGCTGATCGTGATCTCGCCGAGTGGGACATTGGTCGGGGCGGTGGATCTCGAGAAACCGCAGCTGGGCGAAACGTATCGGGCGCGCGTGATCGCCGCGGTGCGGGAAGTCACCCAATTGCTCACGCGGCAGCCCGTCGAGATCGCACCGGTAGAAGTGGCCGCTCCCGTGGCGGTGGCGCCCGCGGCGCCGGCGGGCGAAAGACAAGCGGCGGGCGAGGTAGCGTTGCAGGCGAGTCTGGGTTCAGCTCGTTGGCTTTTGATGGGCGCGATCAGTGCCGGGGTGGTAGTCGCGCTTGGGCTCTTCTGGTTGGTGCGGCGCGTGCGCTCAGCAGCGCCGCCGCCGCCCCCGAAAGTCTCGATGGCCGCGCGCATTTCCGACGCGGCGAGTGGGCTGCCGTCCCCGGCGGAGCTCAGCCAGTGGCCTAAGCCCAAGCTCTGCTCGCTCCTCGCGGCGTTGGCCGAGTCCGACGGTTACGCAGCCGAGATGCAGGGGCCGGGCAGCGACAAGGATATTATTTTGCGCCGCAAAGGAGAACCGCAGCCGCGGGTGCTTATTTGCTGCGGGCCGATCGGGGCCGTGGTGGCGGGGAAGGGGCTGCGGGAATTCTTCGGGACACTGACCGCGGACGGCGTGGAGGCCGGCTGGTTTGTATCGCCGGCCGGTTTTACCCCGGATGCGCGCACGTATGCCAATCAGCACAACATCCGGTTGATTGACGGCGACCACTTGGTGGCGCAGATGCGCGACCTGCCGCCGTTTATCCTGACCAAGGTGCTCGGTCGGATGGGGTGAGGGTAG
>JANPIT010000160.1:0-12869 GCA_031425115.1 Opitutaceae bacterium
TCGTCCTCGGACTTCTGGTAGCGACGATTGGTGAGAAGCTCCGGGTCCACGAGCACGGTGAAGCCGGTGAGCCGGCTGCATCGCGGCGTGCGGCGCTCGGGGTAAAGTGCGCGCGGCGTCCAGCCGCATATTATCCCACAGTGCCTGCGGCAATGAGCCGCAGGCACGTGGTCAACGGTCAATCCGCGCCGTTGATGGCGCGGTAAGCGAGTGCGGCGACGGCGGCGCCGCCAAAATCGGAGACGCAATAAACGAGGAATTGGCGCGGCGACTCCAGCCCCATGGTCCAAACGCCGAGGCCGACGGCGGGATTGAAGGCGCCGCCGGAAATCCCGCCGACGGTGATTGCGCCCACGAGCACGGTGGAGCCGATCGCGAGGCCGTAGAAGGAATTGCCCATCGTGCCTTTGGAGGTCGCGACGTTCAACACGGTCCACGCGAGGGCGAAGGTGAACAGAAACTCCACGAGGAACGAACGGAGCGTCGGGCGCAGTGCCGTCACCGCGGGATCGATACGGCCTTGCAGCACGTAATTCACGATCAGCGCAGCGATGACGCCGGCGAGAAATTGCGCGATCCAATACGGCACGACGTCTTTCTTGTCGCAGCGACCGCGGAGGAAGGCGGCGAGCGTCACGGCGGGATTGAAGTGGCCGCCCGAGATGTGGCCGCCTGCGAAGATCATCACCATAAGGATGGAGCCGATCGCAAATGGGGCGAACGGCGCGGATTGACGGACGGCAATGCCCACCGTGAACACGAGGAAGAACGTGCCGATGAATTCGACGATGTATTTTTTCATGGGTTCGGGAGGAGCAGCCCAAACGGCAACCCGGGGAAACTCAACGCGTATCCAGCGGGATGACGCGGGAGATGCTTCAGAGGCCACGAAACCCTGAACCTCAGTTCCGGTTCCTGGCTTCTGAATTTCACTTTTGTGCTTTGGTGCTTTTTTTGCGGCCAGCCTGGATTAAGCGGACGACGACCGGACCGGCGGTCTGTTCCCTCTGTTTCGATCTCTTCTTTTGAGCCGGATTCCTATAGACCCCGAGTTGTGAATTTGTCTGCAGAACACCGTGCGAAGGGTGCCGCGAGCGAATCCAAGCTCGGGCCGCGTGCCCGCTCCTCGCCCATGATTGCGTCGGCGCGAACGGCGGATGCGCCCGCGATCGCTGCGCTGCTTCGGGCTGCGGAACTCCCCCACGAGGACTTCGCGGCGCACCTGCAGCATTTTTTGGTAGCGCGCGATGAACGCGGCAACGTCGTCGGGGTGGTGGGCGCCGAGCTGTATGCGCCTGATGCTTTGTTGCGATCGCTGGCTGTCGCGCCGGCGCAGCGCGGAGGAGGCCTCGCGGACAAACTGGTGCGCGAACTCGAAATCGTGGCCGCAACCTGGGGCGTCGAACGCTGGTGGCTGCTCACGACGACGGCGGAAAAGTATTTTGTCGCGAGGGGATTCGAGGTGTCAGCGCGCGGCAACGCGCCGGCGGTCATTCGGAGCACCAAACAATTCACCGGCAGCTGTTGCAGTGCGGCGGTGTGTCTCACGCGCGAACGCCGGCCACCTGAGACGAGCGAACGCTGACGGCGACTGGTGTCGAGCGGCGCTTGCTTTCGGGCTTGATTCATATTCCTTTGAAGGCATATGAATTCGGGCGTGGAACTGATCAAAATCTACGAGTGCCTCTGCGAGGTGACGCGATTGCGGTTGTTGCACATTTTGACGCAGGGGCCGTTGTGCGTTTGCCATTTTCAGGAGCTGCTGGGCGAGCCGCAGGTGAAAATCTCCAAGCACCTCGGCTATCTGCGGACGCGCGGGCTGGTCACGTCGCGCCGGGAGGGCAACTGGGTGATTTACGCCTTGCCTGAGGTCGGGGATCGCTCGCCGGAGTTGGAGGCGAATCTCGCGTGCCTGCAGGATTGCGCGAAGGAAAATGCGGCGCTCAAACGGGATCTTGTCCGCCTGAAGAAGCTCGATCTCGGCTGCGCGCCGATCGCTGCGTTGCGCGAAGCCGGCAAGAGATGCTGCGGCTGCTGAACGGGCGACGGTCGGCGAGCAGCAATAGAAATTTCATGAACCACGAAAATCCACTGACGGCTGATCCAGCCTGCTCCTCCGCTTGCGATTGCGCCACGCCAGCGCCAGCGGGCCCCGCGATGACCGTCGCCGCTTTTCGGTCTGCGCTCGCGGCTGCGCCGGATTTACCGCTCACTGTGCTTTGGCCGGACGGCGATCCGATCGAGGCGCATTTCCACATCACGGAAGTCGGGCGCGTGCAGAAGGATTTTGTCGATTGCGGAGGGACGGTGCGCCGCACGGTGAGCTGCCTGCTGCAGACCTGGGTCGGCGAAGACGTGGATCACCGTATCACTGCGGGGAAATTGTTGGGGGCATTTGATTTCGCCGGGCCGGTGCTCGGCGCGGAGGACCTGCCCGTGGAGCTCGAGTATGAGGCGTGCAACGTGGTTCAGTTCACCGTGGTCTCCGTCGTGCGGGGAATGGATCAACTCACCGTGCAGCTCGGTTCGAAGCACACGGATTGTCTCGCGAAGGAGCTATGTTGTCCGCCGGCGAAGGGTGGGGCGGGGGTGGGCGCGGGCTGCTGCTAATTTTGCCTTATCTCCATGGAAATATTCAAACCGACAGTCCTCATTCTTTGCACGGGCAATTCGTGTCGCAGCCATCTGGCCGAGGGCATTCTGCGGGCGGTGGCGGGCGATCTGTTCGAGGTGCAAAGCGCGGGGTCGAAGCCGGCGGGCTATGTGCATCCGTTGGCGGGGCGCGCGATGACGGAGATCGGCATCGATATCTCGGCGCATCATTCGAAACACATGAACGAGTTTCTGCAGCGGCCGATCGAGACGGTGATCACGGTGTGCGGTAACGCGGACCAGGCGTGCCCCGTCTACCCCGGTCAGGTGAACCGGCATCACTGGCCGTTTGATGATCCGGCGCATGCGACGGGCACGGAGGAGGAGCAGATGGTGATGTTTCGCCGCGTGCGGGATGAGATCCAAAAAGTGTTCACGGCCTATGCCGATGGGCGGCGGGATGCGGCGAAGGCGCGCGTGGCGCGGCCCACCGGGACGTCGTCGTGAAGTTGCCCGTCTGGTTCGTCGGGGAGTTTGTCGGCACGTTCCTGCTCGTGTTTTTCGGCTGCGGCTCCGTCGCAGCGGCGGTGCTGACGGGCGCGCAGGTCGGAATCTTTCAAGTCGCGATCGTGTGGGGGCTGGGCATCGCGACGGCCATTTACGTGACGGGAGCGCTAAGCGGAGCGCATCTCAATCCGGCGGTGACGTGCGCGCTGGCGAGCGTCGGGCGGTTTCCGCGCGGGCGAATCGGCGGTTATGTGGCAGCGCAACTGGCGGGGGCGTTCGTCGCGGCGGCGGTGCTGCACGCCTTGTTTGCGGGAACGTTGGTGGCGTTCGAAGCGGCGAACGGGATCGTGCGCGGCGCAGCGGGGAGCGAAGCGAGCGCGATGATCTTCGGGGAGTATTTTCCGAATCCCGGCGGAAAGCCGTTTACGGACGACCTGCGAGCGCGGGTGTCGTCAGGGTCGGCGTTCGGGGTCGAGGCGGTGGGCACGGCCCTACTCGTGCTGGTGATCCTGTGCGTGACGGACGAGCGCAACGCGTCGCGGCCACGAGAACTGACCGCAGTGACGATCGGACTGACGGTGACGATGCTGATTTCGTTACTGGCCCCGCTGACACAAGCGGGCTTTAACCCGGCGCGAGATCTGGCGCCGCGGGTTTGGAGCGCGCTCGCGGGATGGGGCGGCGTGCCGTTCACGGCGAATGGAATGGGTTGGCTGACGGTCTATATCCTCGCGCCCCTCGTGGGCGGTCAGATCGGCGCGCTCGCGTATCGGGTGTTGCGGCGCAGTTATGCGGAGGCGGCGCGATAGGAAGGATGGACGCGCGGCGCGTTCCCGCAGGCAGGAGGGGGACGACGCGCGCGCGGCAACTTTAAGTTGAAAGCCAAAGGGACGCTGCGAGTCTGGCGGGCTGCATGAAACTGGAGATCCCGAACGGCGACTTCGCTGGCTACATTTTCGACTTGGATGGCACGCTCGTGGATACGATGCCGCTGCACTTTCGCGCCTGGGATGCGGCGATGCGGCAGGTGGGCTTGCAGGCGCCGCTGGATGAGGAGCTGTTTTATTCGCTCGGCGGAGTGCCGACGCGCCGTGTCGCCGAGCTGATCGCCGCGCATTATAACCTCACCATCGATCCCGAGGCGGTGTTTCATCTAAAGGAGTCGCTGTTTCGCGAGCTCCAGGCGGATGCGAAACTCATCGCGCCGGTGGCGGAGTTCGCGCGGCGAGTGGCGCTGACTCATCCGGTGAGCATTGCGTCCGGTGGGCCGCGGGAGATCGTGTTGCGCTCGCTGGAACTGGCGGGGCTGACGCCGCTTTTCCCTGTCGTGGTGAGCGCGGATGATGTCGTGCACGGCAAGCCGTCGCCGGATATGTTTTTGCTGGCGGCGAAACAGATGGGCGTGCCGCCGGAACGCTGCTTGGTGTTTGAAGACGCCGAGCCAGGGATGCGCGCGGCGGAGGCCGCGGGCATGAAGTGGGTGCGCGTGTCGAGCCGGACGAAGGCTGCCTGAGAAGTAGTGTAAGGTATCAGCTCGGTGGATATGGCGACCGCGGCTCAGGCGCTCACGGCGGCTAGGGAGGGGGCGGACTGGTAGAGTCGTCGTAGCGGCGGATGACCACGATGTCCCCGAGCTTGAGCTGCGCACTCGCGGCGGCATCGGCGAAGTTGCGCGCGAGCCAGAAAAAGCCGTCGGCATTGGGAAAGGCAACCCATTGGGCGCGTTTGACGCTGTTGAAATCGCGACCGTAGACGACGCGATAGCTGTTTCCGTGGGCGGTGAGTTGAAAACGAGTCATCTTCTCGATGCCGGCGGCGGCGAAATCCACGGGTTGGGCGTTGAGAAACACGTTGCCGTAAATCGCGGACACCTCGGTGACCCGGGCGTCAAATCCGCGCCGATCCGCGTGGCCGACGACTTGGCTGGGCTGCGGCAGCGCGACGACCGTGGCGTCGTAGAATGGTTTGTCGGGAGCGGGATGCGGCAATGCAGCCCGTCCCCGATCCAGCCAGGTGTTGAGTGCGCGGAGAGCGGCAAGGCGCTCGTGCTGGTTGACGTTGACATGTCCGTCCCGCGAGACCCGAAAAAGCACGGGGCGGGCCGCGAGGTCGCCTGGGATGTCGGCGTCCACGTAATTGCGCGGCCCGTCTAGTTCGGTCTGATTCGTGAGTAAGATAAGGGGAATACGGGGCCGTAGCGAAATGCCGGGCGCGGCGGAATTCGGTTCGCGAAGCTGAAGTGCCGCCCCGATGGCGACGGCACCATGGTAGGTGTGGGGCTGAGTGGTATCGCGTTCAGCGAGGAGAGTGACGATGAGTCCACCCATCGACTCGCCCTCGAGGAGCACTCGCTGCGGCTCCCCGTAGGTCTGCGCAATGTGGCTGCGGAGCGCATCGAGGTCGGCCATGGCGTCCGCGACGATGAGTCCATTGCGGCGATAGCTGGTTTTCGCAATCATCCAGCCCTCGTCTAACATCGTTTTGTAGGCGTGTTGCTCCGGAAAAAGATCTGCGACGAGCGGACGATCCTCCGACCGCAGGCCGTGGGCAAGCAGGAGGAGGCCGCGGTTCCATTGGGCCGTGGGACGAGCGACCGAAAACTTGACGCCGGCGATGTCTCCCGTCTCAAGCGCGGGGGCGTCGCGTCCGACGGCCGTGACCGAAGTGAACACAGCGAGCGTCAGGAAACGAACCGGGCTGAAGCGCATGTGGCACCATTTCGGGCTTTCGCGACTGTGTCGAAATGTGTTCGAGTTGCCGGATGAATTTTGCCGCCCTCGCCAAGCCATCTGTGTTGACGCAGCCGGTTTACGAGCCCGGCAAACCGATCGAGTATGTAGCGCGGGAACTGGGACTCGACCCGGCGGGCATTATCAAGCTGGCGTCGAATGAGAACCCGTTTGGTCCCTCGCCGTTGGCGGTTGCCGCCGCCAAGCGTGCGATCGAACAAGGCGAGCTCTACCCGGATGGTGGCTGTTTCGAACTACGCCAGAAGCTGGCGGCCAAATTCGCGATGCAGCCGGACGAATTTGTGGTTGGCAATGGATCGAACGAAATCATCGAGCTGCTGGGCCACGTTTTTCTGGGACCGGGAGATGAGGTGGTGATGGCCACGCCAGCCTTTGTGGTCTACAAGCTCGTCACGTTGCTCTTTGGATCACAGCCGGTCGAAGTCCCTTTACGCGATTGGCGACACGACCTCGATGCCATGCGGGCTGCCGTTACCGCACGCACCAAGCTGGTCTTCGTTTGCTCGCCGAACAATCCGACGGGCACGGCGAATGGCGAAGCGGAGCTCATGGCTTTCGCGCAATCGCTGCCGCCTCACGTGGTCCTCGTGATAGACGAGGCCTACGCCGAGTATTTGGAAGAGATTCCGGACCTGCGTCCGCTTATTAAGCAGGGACGAAAAATCGTGTGTCTTCGGACGTTCTCGAAAATCTACGGCCTTGCTTCGCTCCGAGTGGGATACGGCTACGCCGCCCCGGAGCTGTGTGACTTGCTGAATCGGGTTCGCCAACCCTTCAACGTGAATGCGATCGCGCAAGCCGCCGCGGTTGCCGCGCTAGGCGACGATGCGTTCGCCCATAAGACCGCGGCGGAAAATCGGAGGAACAGGACGCTGCTCGAACGCGGCTGCACTGCACTCGGGCTTGAGGTTGTGCCGAGCGCGGCAAATTTTATGCTCGTGCGGGTGGGCGATGGCGGCGCCGTCTTCCGGGAGCTACAGGCTCAGGGCATCATAGTAAGGCCGATGGCTCCCTATGGTCTGCCTGCGTGGATCCGTATTACGGTCGGTTCCGAGGCCCAAATCGAACGGCTGATTGCCGCTCTCTCATTAAAGCCAAGCCCTCGCTAGACGCGCAATTGTCAAAAAGAGTCCTATAAATTGCGCTTGCCCAGCGCTCGCTGTTCACCTTTTAATGGAGTCCTGCGTCAACGCAGACCGAAGATTAACTGCGAGCCAGCTCGTGGGTAGCATTCCGGTTCCAGTTTATTTCCTTCCTAATTTCCAAGCTTTGCCTACAAAACGGTCGAACACTCACCGCACGCCAATGAAGAACATCATCCGACTCACTCTAATTTCAGTTTCGCTTGTGGCCGTGGGCCATGCCGCGCCGTTTATGGCGATCGGCGACGGGGCGGAACTGTTTATCACCGGGGGCCTCGGAGTGCGCGCCGACGACAATATCTTCTTGGCGAAGAATTCCGAGAGCGACCTGATTTTTGATATCACGCCTGGTATCGATCTCACTTTTGGTAAGGATTCCCAACTCAAGGGCTCGCTGACCCTTGCTCACACGTTCACCAACTATTCGGATAACAGCAAACTTAACACCAACCTCTTCAATGGTGATTTCGTTTCCCGCTACGACGACGGTAAACTGAAGCTGGGTTTTAATGTCGGATATCACGAGCTGAACCAAAATTCAGTTGATATCCGTGGCCTCACTCGCCGCGACGTCTTCTCCACGGGCGGCAACGCCGAGGTCGAGATATCTCAGATCACGTCGGTCGGCGGTGGTATCGAATTCAGCCACGAAAATTACAAACGCCGCGGCTACACGGACTCGGACAGCCTCACCGTGCCGCTGAATTTCTACTACAAGTGGACCCCGAAGATGGACCTCAGCTTGGGCTATCGCTATCGCGATTACCGCGTAGATGTGGGCTCCGACTCTACTGACCACTTTTTCAACATTGGTGCTCGCGGCGAGTTTTCCCCAAAACTGACCGGTAAGTTCGCCATCGGTTTGAACACCCGTAAGTTGGACCGCGGTGGCGATGACACCCTACTTGGTATCGACTCCAGCTTCGCCTACGAGATCTCGCCCAAGACCAGCCTTCAATTCGGCGTGACGAACGATTTCGGCACGACTCCCCAGGGCCAGCAGCAGAAGAATCTGACTTTGAATGGCATGGTGACTTCCAAGATTTCCGAAGAGTGGAGCGTGAATGCTGGCCTCAGCTGGCGTTCGATCGACTACGGGACGCGCACCGACGACTTCTTTGAGGGCCAATTGGGCACCACCTACATCGTCAATGCGAATATCCGCATCACGGGTGGCTACACCTACCGGAACTACAGCTCCGACATCGGATCGTCCGAGTTCAAGAATAACGTATTCAGCGTTGCGGCAAACTTCCGTTACTGAAGAGTTATTTGACTGCCCGATTTTCGACGGAAGCAGGTCTCGACCGACCTGCTTTCGTCTTTTTCATATTCGAAGGTTGGTGTCAGCCGATACATGCGGGTGTCTTCCTATGTGGTTAGCTTCGGATGAGTGACCACCGCGCCTCAACTCTGCTCATTTGATGACGAGCAACTCGCGGAACCGGTGCCTTGACCGGTCCCTACGCTGGAGTCGCCGTTGGAGGCGCACCGTCTCCATCGAGCAAGATGTGCTGCTCCACGTTGCAAACGCGATAGCTCGTAACGAGCGACGAGAAACTTATCGTGGATCGATCCAGTAGCCGCCTGATCGCCATCGCCCACAAGCCTCGCTTCTCTGAGAACCTACTGAGTGACAGGAGGGCATGACGAATCAATTTTCTAAAGTTACGGCGCGCAAAGCGGCAGCACCTGGACAGCACGTGATGAGCCGGTTGAAGGTAAAGCGCTTGGCCGAAAATTGCTTTCCGAGGTGGCGTGCATCGTGCACCCCGGACACGATTCTAGAGCAGTTTAAATAACACTATAGCCGCAAGCTGCAAACCAATGGGCGGCGTCTTGGGCGCTGACGCGTTGGAGTGCCTGGGCAATGGCGAGCTGGAGTTGGTCGGCGGTGCGAGCCTCCGCGGAGCGCAAGAGGGCTTTGATTTTGCTCCACATCATTTCGATGGGGTTGAGGTCGGGCGAGTAAGCGGGCAGGAAACGCACGCTGGCGCCGGCGGCGAGGATGAGGGCGACGGTGTGCTCGTTTTTGTGCGGAGCGAGATTGTCCATGACTACGATGTCACCGGGCCGCAGGCTCGGGCAGAGGATCTCACGCACGTAAGCTTGGAAGACCGCCGTGTCGGTGGCCCCTTCGATGGTCATGCAGGCGGTGCTGCCGTCGAGCCGCACCGAGCTAATCATCGTCGTGGTCCGCCAGTGGCCATGCGGCGCCTTGGCGAGTAAACGGCGACCACGGGGTGCCCGGCCCCGCAGTCGCGTCATGTTCGTTTTCGCCGCCGATTCGTCGAGGAAGACCAGGCGGACCGGCTCGAGCGCGCCTTGGTGGCGGCGCCACCGCCGCCGGGCCCGGACGATGTCCGGACGGTCCTGCTCGGCTGCGCGGAGCGTCTTTTTTTAAAAGTCAAGCCCATGTCGGCCAGGACATAGTGGATGGCCGGCAAGGTGCACTTCAGTCCCGTGCGTGCCCGCAGCTCTCCGCTGTATGAACATGAAGTTCAGAAAGCCCTAGACTTGATCGCAAAACTGGAAAAGTGCCTTTCGTAGTGAAAGCGTTTCTCGCTCGAATTTCATTACCCCATGAATTCTCCCGCTCACTTTTCCGTCGATCCACGCGTCGCAACAATCTTGGGTGAAAACTATTCGGCCAGTGAGCGAGCACTACGCGAGCTAGTCGACAACGCTTGGGATGCCGAATCCCGCTCCGTGCGCATCACGCTGACGGCTCCCATGCCGACTGATCCGATTATCGTCCAAGATAACGGCAACGGCATGAAGGAACAGGAGCTTCGCCAGGAATACCTCAATATCGCTAGCCCACGAAGCAGCCGTAAGGGTGACCGCACACCAAATCTTGACCGTATCGTTAAAGGCCGTCGAGGCGTCGGGAAATTTTCTGGTTTGATCCTCGCCGATGAGATGGAGGTCGTCACCCGCGCACATGGCACTCAAACCCGCATCCTGATTTCGAAAACTGCATTGATGGCCGCAGGCAAAGATATTGAACAGGTCCCGCTGCCCGTCGAAGTCGAACCATGTGAAAAAGAGGCCCACGGAACGACTGCCATACTCAAGAACCTCAACCCACGGTTAAATTTCCCGCAACCGGACAAACCCCGCGAAATCCTCGCCTACGACTACGGCAGGGAGACGGGCATCGAGCTTTTCATCAATGGTGAGCGCGTATTACGGCACGAAATTCAAGGCACCAAATTTTCCAAAGAATACACTTTGCCTGACGGCAAGTGTCACCGGCTAGGTGAAAACCAGCCACGACGGGTCGGGTCAAAACCAGCCACCTTGAAAGTGGTGTGGTCATGAAAGATTGAGGACGAAGGACAAGGTAAAATGGGGCAAGAGGACGACGACGGATGGTTTTTCCGCATTCTAAGCAATCAAGGACGTGATGCTGGGCGCTGGGCCGATGCCGGCGAGTCGCGGAGCGCGAGACCGGCGTTATTGGTCACCGGCGGCGGATTTGGTTTTGGCGATGGCGGCGTCCTTGAGGCGGTAGCTTTCGCCGGTGATGGCGATGACGGCGGCGTGATGAAGGAAGCGGTCGAGGACGGCGCCGGCGGTCGGCACGTCCTGGAGAAGCTTGCCCCAGTCTTCGAGCGGCCGGTTGCTCGTCATGATGGTGGAGCGCGTTTCGTAGCGGCGCATGATGACCTCGAGGAGATACTCGCCGGCGTGCTTGGGCAGGGCGCGCAGCCCCATGTCATCGATGATGACCAAATCGGGTTTAATATAGCGTTGCAACACGCGGTCGCGCTGCTGCAACGCGTCGTCGGCGAGGAAGTCACGCACGAGGTCGAAGATCGAGCGGTAGCACACGACAAAGCCCTGCTTGATGGCTTCGTAGCCGATGGCTTGCGCGAGCATGGTTTTGCCGACCCCCGGTGGGCCGATGAAGAGAGCATCGGTCTTGGCGCGGATAAAGTGGCAGGCCGCCAGTTCGTAGATCTGTTTCTTCGAGACCGACGGATTGAAGCGCCAGTCAAACTCATCGAGCGGCTTCAACGTGCGGAAGTCGGCGACCTTGACCCGGCGCTGAATCTGGCGCTGCTGGCGCACGTTGATCTCGTCCTGCAGGACGAGAGTCAAAAACTCCTCCGGTGCGAGGCGGTTGGCGGTCGCTTCCTGCAGTCGGACCGAGAGGGTGTCGCGCAGTCCGGAAAGGCGCAGTTCGTGAAGGAGGGTGTGGAGCTGGTTCATGGATCGATGTGATAATGCCGCAAATCGCGGATGAGTGGATGGGCCTGCAAGAAATCGACCTGGACGACCTGCTCGCCGCATTGGACGAGTCGGCGCACCTCGCGCAGTCGCCAGAGCCCCAGATGCACGGCGCGGCCGCAGGCGCGCTCCAACTCGGCAATCGGATGCTCGCGCGCGAGCGCGAGCAGGCCCTGCAAGGCGCGCAGCGCCTCGGGGCCGCGATGCGCCATCAAGCCTTCGGCCCACGCGCCGCACTGCGCGCCCAAGAGCCGGCAACGTTCGAGCATGTAATCGGCGCCGCGTTCGATGATGACCCGCTTGTGACTATGGATGTGAGCATCGTCGGTGGCGAAGCGACCGGGCTCGGCGCGCACATGCACGCCGATGGGCACGAAGCGTTGATTGTAGAGCCGCACCAATCGGCTCTCCGCACGGACCCAGACATCACACCCGACATACTCCGGCGGCACCGAGTAATATGACCTCTGATACGCGACATGGCCGTCGCGATGCACTTTGCGCGGGGCCTCTTCGAAAGACGGAAACAGCGACGCGGGCAACGCGCGCAGTCTCGGTTGCTCGACCTGCAGGAAGAAAGTGCCGACCTGCTGGCGAATCGTGCCGTGCAGGCGGGTGTCGGCGACGGTGCGTTCCCAGTCGGAGAGAAAAATGTTCTGGGCCGCGAGGCTGGTAAACTCACGGCCCTTGAGGGCGTTTGCCTGGGCATATTTTACGCCGGCCTCGACCTTGCCCTTGTGGCGCGGCATCGCCGGCTTCGTCGGCAGCAGCGTGGTGCCGTAATGCGCACAAAAAGCGCGCAGCTTCGGGTTGAGCTCGGGATCGAACCAGTCCGGCTGCAACACCGCCGCTTTCAGATTATCCGGGACGAGCGTGGCGGTGACGCCGTTGAAGTGGCGGAACGCGTTCTCCACGCAGCGAATCAACGTCTCGGTGTTTTGGCGCCAGACGACCTCGCTATAGCCTTTGCGGGAATGGCTGAGCACCGCGCGAAACAGGTGCGGCCGGCGGCGACGGCGATCATCTTCCTTGATCCAGGCACCACAGCCAAAATCGATCTGCAGCTCGTCACCGGGCGCGCACTCCATCCGCCGGAACGGCAGCTCGAGCGTGCCGGCCAGCGAACGCACGAAACGTTTGACCGAGCCATAGGCGCCGCCAAATCCGTGATCGCTCACGAGGTCTTGATAGATCCGCTGCGCGGAAAGCCCGGCCTGCAGCGCGGCCTCGATGTGGGGCGCGAACGGCGCGCAGAGGCTCGGCGGACCGGAGCGAACGCCGAGGGCTACGTTGGTGGCTGGTTTTGAATCGCCGTCGCTGGGCCCGGCGGAGCCGATGGCCAGGTTCGTGGCTGGTTTTGCCGGTGGGCTGTGCTCCGAGTCGGAGCCGTGGGCGAGGTTACTGGCTGGTTTTGCCGCGGCGTATCGCGCCACGGTCTCGCGATTCAGTTCCAGCTCCCGGGCAATCCGGCGCTGGGACCAGCCTTGGGCGAGAAGGGCGACGATCGATTGTTGGGTGCTCACGTTGAGTTGGTTCATTACACCCGCGGGCGAAGCGATCTTCGCCCACGGCGTAAACTACCCTCTCAAAGTGGCTGGTTTTGACCCGGCCCGCGCTGGCTGGTTTTACCCGGCCGGTGACA
>JANPIT010000161.1:0-4948 GCA_031425115.1 Opitutaceae bacterium
AGAGCTGCAGCGCGATTTTCGGCTCACCTATCTTTTCGTGGCGCATAATCTCGATGTGGTGCGCGGGTTTTGCGATCGGGTCGCGGTGATGCGGCGGGGCCGGCTGGTCGAGCTGGCGCGCACGTCGGATATTTTCACCGCGCCGCAACACCCCTACACCCGCATCCTCCTGTCGGCCGTCCCGTCGCCGGACCCGGATGTGCCGATGAACTTCAACGTGGGGGACGAGCTGGCGAAACTGGATGCCTAGCGCGTGAGTTACGGGCGAGTTCGATATGGAACGTCCTCGTATGACTCTCACTCGCGAATATCCGGCTGGATTCTTCGCCCTGCTCAGACTGACAATTGTGGACTCTTATGCTCGTTCACACCGTTTACTTCTGGCTGAAACCTGAACTCACCGCGGCGCAGGTCGCCGACTTTCGCAAGGGCGTCGAGACCCTCGGCGGGATCAAAGCGGTCGATAAAATCTACGTCGGCACGCCCGCGAAGACCGAGAAACGCCCGATCATCGACGACTCCTACTCGGTAGCACTGACGGTCCTCTGCAAGGACCTCGCCGCACACGATGCCTATCAGGTCGATCCGATCCACCTGAAGTTCATCGCTGACTTCAAGACTTGCTGGACCCGCGTGCAGATTTACGACGCGGAGTGATCGGCGCCACGAGCGGCGGGGGCGGTGACAGCGGCTCGCTGGTCAGTTTGACAGCCACCGTCATCTCCCGAAACGCCGCGGCGGGTCCGTAATACGAACCGGTCACGGGCATGACGCCACGCGGGTGGTTGCTCAGGCCCGTGGCCACGTGCGCCGACGTGGTCTCGGTGCCCAGTGTGGGATCGTAACCGCGCCAACCGTGGCCCGGCAGATAGATTTCCGCCCACGCGTGGGTTGAGGCGTAACCCGCCTCGGCCGCGGAGCACTCCAAATAGCCACTGGCAAAACGCGCCGCCATGCCGAGGCTGCGGGCCGCGTCCAGAAGTAACGTGGCGAAGTCACGGCAGGAGCCGACGCCGCGCTTCACCGTTTGCGCCGGCGTGAGCACGCCCTTTTCTTCCCGCCGCACGTAGCGGATATTTTGGTGAATCGCAGTGTTTAGGCTGCGCACGAAAGCCTCGACATCTTTGGGTTTTTTCGGGCAATGCGCGCGCAGCCAGCGACCCAAGATCGCGCCGTCGGCGGGATAAGATAGCTGCTGGTAGGCCGCGACCACCGCGATCTCCAGGGGATCGTAGACGGGCGGGTAGGGCGTCGGTTCGTTGTCGTGTTTCCGATGCGGATACGGGGGAGTGCGCGTGACCACGACCTCGCTCACGATGCGCAGCTCCTTCCCTGCTTTCTCGAAATTCAGGAGGCCGATCGAGTTGCCGAAAACATCGCGGCTCCAGGAGAGATGGGCGGCGGGAGTGACCTGGACCTCCATCGACTCGACGCGCAAGTCGTGGCCTTCGCGCGGGCGAAGCACGAGGCGGTGAGGGCCAAACCGCACTTTGCGCGTGTAAGTATAACGCGTCTCATGATGGATCCGAAGTTTCATCGCTGGGCGCACCGTGAGCGGACGGGCGGCGCCGTCAATGTTACGCCCGATTTTTCTGCGGCCGTCCGCGCGGCGCGACAGACGATGGCGGGCAACTCTAGAGCGCCCTGCGCTACTTCACAACGAACGGCGCGAAGAACGCCGCCTGCGTTGGCGGGAAGCGCCCGCGCAGGCGCACGGCGTCATCGAGTTGCTCTTCGCTTTGCACCTGACCGACCGCGTGCAGCCGCGCGATCACATCGTAGCGCCCATGAGGCACAAGCAGCTCAGTCGCGCTGTGCGCCTCGGCGATGAGTTCGAGGCAGCGCGCCTCGAGGGCATCGAGCCCGACCTTGGTGAGCGCGCTGACAAATAAGGCCTCGGGCTCCAAGCCGCGCGCGCGAGCGATCATCTCGGGAGTGGCGGCATCGACTTTGTTGAAAACGGTGACGATGGTCGCATTCGACGCGCCCAACTCCGCGAGCACGGCGAGAGTCGTGGCGTGGTGGTGCTCGAAATTGGAATTCGTCGCGTCGATCACGTGGACCAAAAAATCGGCGACGACCACTTCCTCGAGCGTGGCCTTAAACGCCTCGACCAGGCCGTGGGGTAATCGGCGGATGAAGCCGACCGTGTCTGTGACCAGCAACTTGTGGTTGCCGCGCAATACCAGCTGACGCGTGGTCGGATCGAGCGTGGCAAAGAGTTTGTCGGCGGCGAGGACCTGCGCTCCGGTGAGGGAGTTGAGGAGCGTCGATTTGCCGGCGTTGGTGTAGCCGACGATGGCACAAGTGGGGACGGGGATGCGCTGGCGTTTGCGGCGCTGGACATCGCGCTGCTTCACCACGCTGGCCAATTCCGCCTTCAGGTGCGTGATGCGATCGCGCACAGTGCGGCGGTCATTCTCGAGCTGCGTTTCGCCCTCGCCGCCCATGCCGCCCTTGCCGCGTTGACGCGAAAGGTGAGTCCAGGCGCGCGTGAGGCGCGGCAACGAATACTCCATGCGGGCGAGGGCGACCTGGAGCGTCGCTTCGCGGGTGTGGGCACGGTCAGAAAAAATCTCGAGGATGACCTCCTGGCGATCGATCACGGCGAGGCCCGAAAGTTTTTCCCAATTGCGCTGCTGCGCCGGGGAGAGCGCTTCATCGAACACGATGACGTCCGCACCAGCCGCCTGGGCGGCGGCGACGAGTTCGGCGGCCTTGCCGCTGCCGAGCAGCAGTGAAGGCGTGGGGCGCCGAAGATTCACGAGCTCCGTGTGTGCCACGGTGATACGGAGGTTCTCCACCAACTCCTTCAATTCGTTCAGCAGCTCCGCGGCCTCGCCCGTTTCCATCTTGTCGGTCTGCACGCCAATGAGAAAGGCGCGTTCAAGCTGAGCGGGTTTGTCGGTGAGAAAGTCGGCCATCAGGGGAGCAGGGCAGGCAAGCGTGGATGGCCGAGGAGTCAAATAGAGTCACGAGCGGACAGGATCGCGCGCGCGACACCTGCCAGACGACGGGCCCGGCTTATCTCGGCAAACGCACCGTGAACCGGGCGCCGCCGCCGGGCGCATCGTCGAGCACGACGGTGCCAGCATGCGCTTCGACGATCGCTTTCACCATGCTCAGGCCGAGCCCGAGCCCGCGCTGCGTGCGACTCGCATCGCCGCGATAAAGACGCCGGAAAATCGCCTCGCGCTCGTGGGCCGGCACGCCGGGACCGTTATCCGTCACGGTAATAACGGCAGTGCGCGGTTCCGCGCGGAGGGCCAGCACGATGCGTCCGCCCGCGGGCGTATACTTTAGGGCGTTGTCGACTAGGTTGGTGATCGCCTGTCCGAGCCGGATGGCATCCGCGGAAATCTCGACGGCCTCGGGCTGATCGAGTGTGACGGACGTGTGTTTTTCCTCGGCTACCTCGCGATAAAGATTTGCGGCGCGCCCGGTGAGGGTGCGCAGATCGAGGGGCGCACGATGCAGTTTCAAGGCGCCGGCCTCCGCGGCCGAGATGTCGAGCAGGGCTTCGAGCAAGTGAAGCACGCGATCGGATTCATCGATGGCGTCGGCCAGCGCCGCGCGCGCCTCGGCCGGATCGCTGGTGTCGCCGAGGGCAAGTTCGGCGGTGCCGCGGAGCCGCGTGAGCGGCGTGCGCAGATCGTGCGCGAGATTATCGAGGGTTTCGCGGAGGACGCGCACGTGCGTGGCGTTCTTATCGAGCAACGTGTTCAGCTGTCGCACCAGCACTGCGAGCTCTCCGCTGCCGGCGGGGCCCGGCACGCGAGCGGCGAGATCGCCCAGTTCGATAATGCGGCGTGCAGTTTCCGAGACGGCGCGCAACGGGCGGGTGGCGCGCCAAGCGAGCACGGTGCCGACTCCAAACGAGAGAACCAGCGCTATCCCGCCCGCTGGCAGAAAGGCGCGGCGCACCGGTTCGAGGAGCACGGCGCGACTGTCGGTGAGACGGCCAACCTGGAGCACGTTACCATCGGGGAGTTCGCGCGTGGCAGTGGCGTAATCGCGAAACGCGTTATGGGGAATTCTCTCCGTGCGCACCTCGCGCGTGATCAGACCGAATGCGGGAATGGGAATGCGCTCGATTTGGGTTTCCACCCAGTCGGGCGGGAGAGAAGCCCACACGCGCTGGTTGTCGCGGTTCACGATTCGCACGAAATAGGAGCGCACTTCCGGCGATGAATCGGCATTGAGATTCGCGACGCCCGCGACGCCGCGCAGCTCATACATGGTCGCGAGGACCGCCGCGCGCCGTTCGACGTTGGCTTGCTCGCGGGCTTGGAGCGATTCGCCGAGCACCCAGTAGAGCACGCCGAAAAGCACCGCCGCGCCCAAGGCGAACACGAACGCGTATTGCAATGCGAGCCGCAGCGCGAGGGAGTGCCGGACGCGTTCAAGCATGGCTATGCGGACGAAAAATGTAGCCTACGCCACGCACCGTCTCGATGCGGCGATGGTCGGGATCGATTTTCGCGCGGAGACGCGACATAACGACATCGATCACGTTCGTTTGAGGATCAAAACTGTAGTCCCACACGTGCTCGAGAATCATTGTCTTGCTCACCGGTCGACCTGCGTGACGAAGGAGAAAACCGAGCAGAGAAAATTCCCGCGGCTGCAATTCCACCGGCTGGTGGGCGACGGTGACCTCACGCGTCACAAGATCGAGCGTGACGTCGCCCGCGACGAGCCGGGTCGTTTCCGGTGACGATGTAGCGCGGCGAATCAGCGCTTGGACGCGCGCCAGTAATTCGGAGAACGCGAATGGCTTGGTGAGGTAATCGTCGCCGCCGGCCTGGAGGCCTTTGACCCGATCATCGACGGAACTCTTCGCACTTAGAAATAGCACGGCGATCGGGCGACGGGCGGCCCGCAGGCGCTTCACGAGGCTGATGCCGTCGAGCTTGGGCAGCATCACATCGACGATGGCGGTGTCGTA
>JANPIT010000162.1:0-4890 GCA_031425115.1 Opitutaceae bacterium
AGTGCTCTTCCCGGGCTTCGACGTGGCGTTGATCGACGACCTGCGCACCTCGCTCGATCTTTTCCTCGATGCCGTGGCGTGGGACGGCAGCGGAGACTTCCGCGAACTGCTGCGGGCCGATTGGCTGATGGCCAACGACCGCATCGCGCGCTTCTACGGCCTGCCGGCACCGTCGACGGGAGAGGGATTCGCGCGCGTGGCCGCGCCGGCGGGCGAGCGCGCCGGCGTGCTCACGCATCCCTACCTGCTGGCGGCGCACAGCTACAAGGCCGCGAGCTCGCCCATTCACCGCGGGGTCTTTCTCACGCGCAGCGTCGTAGGGCGCGCGCTCAAGTCGCCGCCGGTGGCGGTGGCGTTTGACGACGCCGAGTTCGCGCCCGGCCTCACGATGCGCGAAAAAGTCACGCGTCTCACGCGCGGTGACACGTGCCAGGGCTGCCATGCCGTGATCAACCCGCTCGGCTTTAGCCTCGAGTGGTATGACGCCGCCGGGCGCTTCCGCCGCGAGGACAATGGCCGCCCGATCGACGCGGCCAGCGATTACCTCGTGGACGACCGGCAGACGGTGCGTTTCGCGGGCGCGCGCGACGTCGCGAACTTCGCGGTCGGGAATGTCCGCGCGCAGCAGGCGTTTATCGAGCAGCTTTTCCACCACGTCGTGAAGCAGCCGGTCCGCGCCTACGGTCCGGACACGCTCGGGCGGCTGCGCGATTCTTTTGTCGCCTCCGGTTTCAATCTACCCAAAATCCTCGCCGAGATCGCAACCACCGGCGCCCTCGGTCCGTCTCGCCCCACGACGCTCGCCGCCAATCCTAGCCCGCCCCGCCCATGAATCGCCTCCATCGTCGTGCTTTCCTGAAAAGGGCCGGGCTTTCCGCTGCGGTGCTGCCTTTCATCACCGGCCTGCCCAGCCTCGCGCTCGCCGCGCCCGCGCGCCCGCGGCAGCGGCTCATCATCGTCTTCTCGCCCAACGGCACGATCCCAACGGAGTTCTGGCCCGACGAGGCCGGGCGCGAATTCACCCTGAAAAAGATCCTCGCGCCGCTCGCGCCGTTCAAGGATCGGATGCTTACGCTGCAAGGCGTCTCCAACCGCATCCGCGGCGACGGCGACGGCCACATGCGCGGCATGAGCTGCCTGCTCACCGCGATCGAGCTGCTTCCCGGCAACATCATGGGCGGCTCCGGCCAGCCCGCCGGCTGGGCCAGCGGCATCTCGATCGATCAGGAGATCAGAAATTTTTTTCAGTCGCAGGAAACCACGCGCACGCGGTTCGGCTCGCTGGAGTTCGGCGTCGGCGTGCAGGACCGCGCGGACCCGTGGACGCGCATGTCCTACGCCGGCTCCGGCAAGCCCGTCGCGCCCATCTCCGATCCCTACCAGATGTATGAGAAGCTCTACGGCCGCACCAAGGACCGCGAGAGCCTCCGCAGTGTGCTCGACCCGCTCCGCACCGAGCTTGCGCGCGTGCGCGGCCTCGTGAGCGCCGAGGATCGCCGCATGCTTGAGGAGCACGAGACGCTCGTGCGCCAGTTCGAGCGCGAGCTAGCCGATGGCACAGGCGCGGCCTTCCGCCATGCGCCGCCGGAGCTGGAGCGCGGCGTCGCCGCGGAGCAAAACGATCACGTGCCGCGGCTCAGCCGCATGCAGATCGATCTGATGGTGAACACGCTCGCCAACGACATGGCACGCGTCGCGACGCTGCAATATACCAAGTCCGTGGGCGGCGCGCGCATGAGCTGGCTCGGCGTTACCGACGGCCACCACGGTCTCTCGCACGAGCCGGACACCGACGCGGCGGCGCAGGAAAAACTGATCAAGATCAACACGTGGTTCGCCGGCGAGGTGCGTTACCTGGCCGAGCGCCTCGCGGCGACGCCGGAGCCGGGCAGCACGGGTTCGATGCTCGACAACACACTGATCGTGTGGACCAACGAGCTGGGCAAGGGCAACAGCCACACGCTCGACAACATTCCTTTCGTGCTGGTCGGCGGCGGTTTTGGTTTCGAAATGGGGCGAGCGCTGAAGTTCGAGAAGGTCCCGCACAACCGGTTGCTCCTCGCGCTCGCGCATGGCGTCGGACATCGCGTGCCGTCGTTCGGCAAAGTCGATTTTTGCGCGGACGGACCGCTGGCGTTGAGCTGAGGAGGGGAGCGACTCGGCAGTCCGCATCGGAGCGAATTGGTCCCTTCTCCGAACCGCACTATCTCGTTGACCGCACATTCGGGCGGGGCCTCGCTCATCGCGTGGTGAGCACCCCCTCCCTTACCGTCGGCTGTGCTTCGCGCGGACTTTTCCGTTTTGCGGCGCTGCTGATGATCTCTTCCTGCCTCGGTCTCCGCGGCTTTGCCGCCGCGCCGCCCAAGCAAGACGTCATCGATCCGCACGCGCCGATCAGTTACTGGAGGCAGATCCGGCCGATCTTTCAGGCGAGCTGCCAGGGATGTCATCAACCGGCGCGGGACAAAGGCGGCTACGTGATGACCGATTTTGCAAAGCTGCTGGTAGGCGGCGACAGCGGCGACAAGGCGATCGTGCCGGGCAAGCCGGACCAGAGCGGGCTGATGCTGTCGATCACGCCGAAGGACGGAGAGGCCGAGATGCCGAAGGACAAGGCGCCGCTCACACCGGACGATCGTGCTTTGATCGCAAAATGGATCGCGGAAGGTGCGCTCGACGACACGCCGAAGAATGCCGTGCAGCGGATCGACGCCCAGCATCCGCCGGTGTATCAGCGGCCACCGGTCGTGACGTCACTCGATTTTTCGCCCGACGGAAAACTGCTCGCGGTCGCGGGGTTTCACGAGGTGCTGCTGCACCAGGCGGATGGCTCGGGCCTGGTGGCGCGTCTGGTAGGATTGTCGGAGCGGATCGAGTCGGTGCGGTTTTCGCCGGATGGAAAACGTCTCGCCGTGGCGGGCGGCTTGCCGGCGCGCATGGGTGAAGTGCAGATTTGGGACGTGGAAAAGCGCACGCTCGCGCTGTCCGTCCCGCACGGATACGATACCGTTTATGGCGTGAGCTGGTCGCCCGACGGGAAGCTCGTGGCCTTCGGGTGCCCGGACAACACGGTGCGGGCGATCAACGCGACAACAGGCGAGCAGGTCCTGCAGCAAATGTCGCACAACGACTGGGTGCTCGGGACCGTTTTCAGCAAGGACGGTTCTCACATCATTTCCGTTGGTCGGGACATGAGCACCAAGCTGACCGAGGTGGAGACGCAGCGTTTCGTGGACAACGTCAGCTCGATCACCCCCGGCGCGCTGCGCGGCGGCCTGCACGCAATCGCGCTGCGGCCGGATCGCGATGAAGTATTGATCGGCGGGGCGGACGGCGTTCCGCAGGTCTACCAAGTGTTTCGCAAGACCACTCGCCGGATCGGCGACAACGCGAATCTGCTCCGAAAATTTCCGGCGATGGAAGGCCGCATCTTCGCCGTGGATTACAGCGCGGACGGCAAATGGATCGCCGCCGCCAGCAGTTACAATGGTCGCGGTGCGGTGCATGTTTACAGTGGAGAATTCGACGCGACGATCCCCGAGCTGTTGCTCAAAGCTTACGCCGCCAAGATCGCGAGCGCCTATACCGCCGAGGAGAAAGCAGCGATCGAGAAGTTCACGACGGCCGAAGTGAAGCTCGTGTCGGAAACGAAGTTCAACGGCGGCGTCTATGCGCTGGCGTTTCACCCGGACGGGCAGACCGTCGCTGCCGCGGGCGAAGATGGTCGGGTGCGCCTGATCAGCGCGACGGATGGCAAGGTGACGAAGGAATTTGTGCCGGTGCCGGTGAGCGCGGTGCAGGTGTTGCGACGATAATGAAATCACAAAATACCGAATTGAAGATGGGTCGACGGGTAGGGCGAGGCGTCTCCGCCGAGCCGTCGCGGATCAAGGGTGACACGGCTCGGCGGGGACGCCTCGCCTTACCACTCTTGTGCGCTTCTTTGATCGTTCTGCTGACGGTTGAGCTTCGCGCCGCCGCCGCCCTCACGCCCGCAATGGCGCAGGCCGTGCCTGAGGCACTGCCCGCGGGCGCGAAAATCACTGCGCTCGAGGTCGCGCCGGCCAGCGTGAAACTCCACGGTTGTTTCGACGCCACGCAATTGCTCGTCACGGCGAGATTCGTGAACGGCGGCTCGATGGACGTGACCCGGCTGGCGACCTATGCCCTCGGCGCGAAGATCGGCCAGGTGAGCGCGACCGGAAACGTCAGTCCATTGGCGAACGGCAAGACGCAGCTCACCGTGAGCGTCGGCGGGACGTCGGTAAAAATGCCGTTGGAAGTTGTGGCGTATGATCCCGATCAGAAGGTCGATTTCATCCGCGACGTGAATCCGGTGATCGCGCAGCTCGGGTGCAGCTCGGGTGGTTGCCACGGCGCCAAGGATGGCAAGGCCGGCTTCAAGCTCTCGCTGCGCGGCTACGATCCAATCTACGACGTGCGCTCGTTCGTCGACGATCACGCAGGGCGACGGGTGAATTTCGCCTCGCCCGACGATTCGCTGATGCTGCTCAAGGCCACGGGCGCCGTGCCGCACGAAGGCGGACAGCGGACGAAGTTCGACGACAAATACTATCGCATCCTCCGCGCGTGGATCGCCGATGGCGCGAAGCTCAGTCTCGAGACACCGCGCGTCACCAAGATCGAACTTTCGCCGCAGAATCCGGTGCTGCAGACCATCGGCGCCAAGCAGCAGATGCGGATCGTCGCGACCTACGCGGACGGCACGCAGCGCGACGTGACCGCCGAAGGCTTTGTCGAGTCGGGCAACGTTGACGTCGTGTCGACCGAGAAGGGTGGGCTGATCAGCACACTGCGCCGCGGTGAGGCACCAGTCCTCGCGCGCTACGAGGGGAATTACGCGGCGACGACCATCACGGTGATGGGCGA
>JANPIT010000163.1:0-5607 GCA_031425115.1 Opitutaceae bacterium
CCAAAATCCAAAATTCAAAATGGATTCATCCCATCCACGCGGTGATGGCGTCGATGATCTTTTCCTTGGTGGGTCGGTAGGCTTGCTCGAGCTCCGGGGCGAACGGCACGGGCAAGTCCAGGGCGGCGATGCGGAGCGGGGCGGCTTTGAGCGCCGCGAAATTCTGCTCCGTGAGCCGGGCGACGAGTTCCGCCCCGAAGCCATGCGTGCGCCGGCCTTCGTGCAACACGATCAACCGGCCCGTGCGCGCGACCGAGGCATGAATGGTCTCGAGCCGCAGCGGTGCCAGCGCGCGCAGGTCAAACACCTCGAGCGTCGCCTCGTATTCGCCGGCAAAATACTCCGCCGCCTCCTCCGCGAGATGCACCATCTCCCCGTAGGTCACGAGCGTGGCGAAATCCCCGTTGCGGAGTTTGCGCGGCGACCAGACGTCGCGGTAGTTGGGATCCCAGCCGACCGGCGAGCGGCCCCGGCGGTAGAGGGCCTTGTGCTCGAAGAGGATGACGGGATTGTTGTCCTCATAGGCGGCGAGCAGAGCGTTGAAGGCGTCCTGCGGGGTGCTCGGGTAGAGGCCCTTGATGCCGGGCATCGACAGGAAAAGTGACTCGAGCTCTTGCGAGTGAAACGAGCCGAAGGTGAGGCCGCCGCCGCAGGGCAGTCGCAACACGAGCGGACACGCCGCCCCGGAGCGAAAATACATCGTGGCCGCGTTCAACGTGATCTGCGTCGTCGCTTCCGTGGCAAAATCGGCGAACTGGAATTCCTCGATCGGCCGGTGCCCGTTGAGCGCGAGCCCGATGGCGTAGCCCGTGCAGGCACTTTCGGCGAGCGGTGTATTGAAAACGCGGGGACGGCCGAACTCCTTCAGCAAATGCTCGGTCACCTTGAAGGCGCCGCCGTAGGTGCCGATGTCCTGACCCAGGATCAAAGATTCGGGCCGCTCGGAGAGAATTTTCTTCAATCCCAGATTCAGGGCCTGCGCGACGTTGAGCGGGGCGGGCACGGCCGGCTCCGGTTTCCACGGCATCGCGGCGCTCGTCGGGGCAAAGGCTTCCATGCCGTCCGGGGAAGGCCGGGGCGTCGCGTGCGCGATCTTGACGCAAGCCTCGAGAAACGCGCTGAGCTCGCCGTCGATCGAGTCGATGCGGGCGGCGCCCGCGGACGACACCAGCTCCGCGCGGAAGCGGGGCAACGGATCGCGCGCAACGAAGCCGTCGCTTTCTCCGGGCAACAGATAATCGCCTGTGTCGTAAGCGGCGTGGCCGCGCAGCCGCAGGACCTGTGCTTCGATCAGCAACGGGCGCGACGTCGTGCGCACCTGCTCGATTGCTTGGGCGAGGGTGCGGGTGACGTGCAGGATGTCGCCGGTGCAATCGAGGGTGAAGCTCTCGATGCCGTAGCCGGCCGCGCGTTTGTAGAGCTGCGTGCCGGCGGCGAACTGCTCGCTCGTCGGCGTCGAGTAGGCGTAGCGGTTGTTTTCGATGACGAAAATAACCGGCAGCGAGAGGAGCGACGCCAGGTTCATCGTCTCGTGCACGTCCCCCGTGCTCGAGGAGCCGTCGCCGAAAAACGCAAAGCCGACCGCGGGCTTGCCCTGTCGGCGCTGCGCGTCCGTGCCACCGGCCACGACAGAGAGCATCGCGCCGAGATGGCTGATCATGGGAAAGGAACGATTCGCCGGATCACCGTGGTGGATGTTGCCTTCGCGGGCCTTGGTCGGACTCGCGGCGTTGGCGAAATACTGGTTCAGGTGATCGACGAGATGCCCGCTCCAGATGAGGTGACCGCCGAGATCGCGGTGAGTGAAACAGGTGACATCGAGCGCCTTGTCGGCGAGGAGCGCGAGGGGCACGATGAGTCCCTCGTTGCCCTGGCCACCGGTCACGGTGCCGCGAATGAGGCCCTGCCGGAAAAGATCGAGGATGCGATTGTCCGCGATCCGCGCCAACTGCATCCAGGCATAGATGCGAAGCAGCGCGTCGGCCGGAGAGGTTTCGAGCTCGGTGGCGCGCAGGTGGCGTGTCGCGAGGATCGCGGGAAGAGAGGGAAATGCCATGAACTTTGGCGCGGAAAGTGACGAGCCGACCCGGCGCGGGCAAGCGAGAGTTCGCGAATGCGCCATGTGCTTTCTCCGGCCGGGGGGCGTGACAAATGGGTGACGGTCGCGCGGCAACGGGGCAGATATTTGCGCGAATAAAAATTTTCCTCGCCCGAGCCTCCAACACGACGCACGCCTTGTCGTTCCTTACTCTGACCATGCGATACCAAAGTCCCGTCTGCGTGCTTGCAGCGATTGTGTTCGGCGCGGCGATCTCCGCGCAAACTGTCACGCCACCCGCGGCGCGTCCCGTCGAGGCCGGACAGCCGGTCCAACTCGAGGCTTTCACGGTCACCGGCTCCAACATCCGTCGGGTCGATGCTGAGACTGCGCTCCCCGTCACCGTAATCGACAAGGCCGAACTCGACGCCCGCGGCGTCGCGACCATGGCCGAGCTATTCGAGACGCTCGGCGCCGCTGAGCCCTCCGGCATCACCGAGATCAATAACGGTCCGCAGCTCGCGCGTGGCGACGTCGCCTCGATCGACCTGCGCGGTATCGGTTCGGGCAGCACGCTCACGCTCCTCAACAGCCGCCGCATGGCGCCACACCCGATTTCGATGGCCGAAAACGGCGTCCCCTCGCTCGCCGTGAACATCAACACGATCCCGCGCGCGATGGTTGATCGCGTGGAAGTTCTCCGCGACGGCGCGTCTGCAATCTACGGGTCCGATGCGGCTGCCGGCGTGATCAACAATTATGTCTCCCGCACTTATATGGGTCGCGGAGTCACGCTGAAGGGTTCGATGACGCAGCACGGCGGCGCGAACGAGTTCAACGCGACGATCTTCGAAGGTTTCAAGCGCGGGAAAACGCACTTCTCGGTGTCGCTTGATTATTTCCACCGCGACGCGCTCTCCGCGCACGATCGCGACTGGGCGAAGAACGCCGATTTCCGCGTCAGCCGTGCGCTCCCTGCGCCGTGGAATGGCCTGCCGCTGCCCGATCCTTCGTCCACGACCGGAGCGGTTTTCGCGCGCGACAACGATTTTCGAAACACCAATGCCGTTAATCAGTGGGGACAATGGCAGCGCGGCACCATCCAGCCCGACTTCCTGACGTTTGTCGGTTCCCGTCCGACGGGTAACACCGGTATCAGCACGAGCACAACGCCTCCCGTCGGCGTTGCGACGATGGCGGCGGATGGCATGTTTTACCTCTGGCCGAGTGCGGCGGGAGTGAATTTCAAGCAGACCGCGCCGTCCGCCAACATCGACAATCCCGAGGTCGCGACCTTTTCCAACTGGAACAAGTGGAAGATGCTGATCCCGGCCACGGACCGCGTGCAGTTCGCGACGTTTGTCGATCATCCGATCAACGATCGACTCGATGTGTTCGGCGACTTGCTGTTCTACCGCGCCTACAGTCGCACGGGCCGCGAACCGGTGAACTTCAAAAACACGGACGACCAGGGAATCTACCTGCCGGCGGCGAATCCCTACAATCCGTTCGGGGTGCGTTTTTATCACCCGACCGGCGCGCCAAATAGCGACGGCACGCCGCGGCTCACGGGCGCGCCCGCCGATGTATCGCTCTGGACCGGCATCTCGCCCGGCCAGAATACGGGCGAGGGGATCAAGCCGCGTGAGACGGAAGTCTACAGCTACTCGTGGCGCGTGCTCGGCGGCTTGCGCGGCAAGGTTGGGCAGAAGTGGGAGTGGGAGTCGGCGCTTATGGCGTCGGGCGCCCAGACGCACGAATACGAACACTTCCAAGTGCGCGAATCGCGCCTCCGCCGCGCGCTTGCACGCACCGATGCGACGGCGTTCAACCCGTTTCCGGTCACCTTCAAGATCCTCAACAACCAGATTGTCGCCGATCAGGCGTTCACGAATCCGGCCTCGGTGCTCGAGCCACTCTACGACGACGAAGATCGTTTCGGTCGCACGGGGCTCTTCATGGCTGACCTGAAGATGAACGGTCACCTCGGCCGCTTCTTCACCGGCGGCGACATCGGCGTCGCCACCGGCGCTGAGGTGCGTTACGAAACTTACAAGGACGGTCGCGCCAGCTACGTGGGCGTGAATCCGCCGGGCTCGGGCAGCGAGTTTCCGTTCCTGCGCGAAGGGGACAACGATTTCCTCGCCCTCAGCTCGAATATCCCGATCGACGCCGCGCAGACAATCTACGCCGCATATGCCGAGGTCGCTCTGCCCTTCGTCACGCGCGAAAATCGCCGCCCCCTCTTCAATGCCCTCGAGCTCACGCTCGCCGGTCGCTTCGAGCACTTCTCGATTCACGGCCAGACCACGAAGCCGAAGGCGAGCCTGGTGTGGAAACCCGCCTCGTTCCTCAAGCTGCGCGCGTCCGTCGCCGAGTCTTTCCGCGCGCCGAATCTGGTGCAGACGAACATCACGCCGCTGCGCCGCCAGATCGGCGCCGACGATCCGTATCGTTTCGAAGTCACGGCGCTGCCGTCCGACGGCACTGCGCAGCGCACGGTCTTCCGTCAAGGCAACCAGAACCTCCAGCCGGAGGAGGCGAAGACCTGGGTCGCCGGTTTCGTGCTCGAGGTGCCGAAGGTGCGCGGACTCTCGTTCTCCTTCGATTACTTCAAACTGAACCAGAACAAGGTGATTGAGAACATCGGTGCCGCCGCGGCGATCGATCGCGACGAAATCATCCTCGATCTTGCGACGCAGGCCGAACTCGCGAAAGGCACTGCGATCGGCGCGGTCGATCTCGGCTCGGGCACGGCGGCCTACAAGGGCTCGAGCAAAGTCATCCGCAAGCCAGTGAGCGCGGCGGATCGCGCGGCTTTCGATGCCTACAACGCGCGGCAGGGGAGCAACAACAGCCGTCGCGCGCCGGTCGGCGAAGTGGTGAGTGTGATCGACGATTACCTCAACCTTAGCGGCCGCGACATCCAAGGCTACGAGTTCGGCGTGCAATGGCGCAGTCCGAAAACGCGCCTCGGGACGTTTACCTTCAACGGTGATGCGACTCACTACGTGTTGCGCCGCTCCAAGGCCGATGAGGCTTCGCCCGTCCTCGATGAGCTCGAGCGCAACGGCCGCGTGAAATGGCGCGCCAACGCCTCGCTGTCGTGGCGCCAAGGCCCGGTCTCTGCGGGCTGGTTCGCGAACTACTTCGGCTCCTTCGTCGATACTTCCGCAGCCACGACGGCGCCGATCTATGCTGCGCTGGGCGGGCCGGATTACATCCGCGTCTTCAATGACAACGGCATCACGCGCTATCTGCTGCGCGTCGATCCCTCGATCAATCACAACGCCTGGATCTCATATCGCTTCGAACGCGGCGCGAATTCGTGGCTCAAGGGCGTCAGCGTGCGTGGCGGCATCAACAACGTGTTCGACACGGACCCGCAGTTGGCCGACGAGCAATACGGCTATCAGCCCGGCAGCTTCAACGTCCGCGGCCGGCAGTTTACGATGGAAGTCAGCAAGCGGTTCTGAGCGGTGGAGAAATATCCAACTCCACCTTTTGCATAATTATCCTCCTTGAGGGCCGGGCAATCACCCGGCCTAGCTTGAATCGTGAAACCCCCA
>JANPIT010000164.1:0-5971 GCA_031425115.1 Opitutaceae bacterium
GGCAACGCGAGCACGACCGTGGGCAGGAGCAGCGCGAGCCATTTGGCGAAATGCACCGTAGTGGGAATTCCATACGACCAAGCGAAGGCGGCGAAAACGTCGCCGTAGCCGGATCGCCCGGCGCCGCCGTAGAGCGTGTGATTATAATAGCCAAGCCACAGCGCACCGGGGAGACCGCCGAGCACGAAGAGGCCGAGTTTTTTTGCGTCGAGGCCGAGCAATGCGAGCAGCGCGGGGGCGATCAGCAGATTGGTGGGACGGACCAACACGGCCATGGCGAACGCGCCACCCGCCGCGAGCGCCCATGCGCGCGAGTGACGCGCGCGCAGGGCAGTGAACAGCGAGGCGAGGGTCCACGTCGTCGCGAGCGTGTCGCTCAGCGGTTGCACCGAGGTAAAGATGAAGACGGGAAACGCCGCTAGGGTCGTTGCTCCCGCCGCCGCGAGTGGCACCGATACGCCGGCTTCGCGCGCGACGAGATAACACAGCCAAATCGCACCGAGCGCCGCGAGCAGCACGAGCACGTCCGGACCGAGGCGCCAGCCGAGAATTTTTCCCGCGGCGGCGAGATGAAGGGGCAGCCCGGTGGGGTAGGTGGGGGAGAGCCGCGTGTTCCCCGTCGCGGGCCAGAAACCCTGCGGCAAAAAGTGCATCGGCTCCAATTTCTCGCGCGGCCCGAATTCGGCCGGTGCGCGCAGCTCGGTGAAAAACTTGCCGTCGGCGAGGAGCCGCGCGCTGTTGAGATAGCCCGAGGAATCGGAACCGCCGGCGACAATCGCGGAGTTGCGCGAGAGGAAAATCGCATAGCCCAGCAACGCGGCCAGGCCCACGAGGCGAAACCAGCGCGTCGACCTCACAGCAGAAAAAGCACGCTCACCGTTCGCTCTGCGGATCCGTGCGTCGAAGGCAACCCGCCTAAACTATCAGCTGCCCATGCGCCCGGGCTGACTATGCCGCGGCAAACGATCAGCGTGCACCGTGCTTGGTCGAGGGGATTGGGATTTGACATGCTGCAGTCGCGTTCTGTGATGCGGCAAACTGCCCGTGAGAAATTTGGAAGACAAGCGCCCGCATGGCCCACGTCGTTCCGCCAGCCTGCGCGGCGCGCGGCGCGGCGAATGAGCGCGGTGCGTCCTATGCTCAAGGGGGGCATCTTGCTCCGGCTCTTGAGTTCGCCGGTGCGCGTGGCCTACCTCGCATCCCTCGGTTTGTTTCTTTGGTGCGTCGCGCAATTCTATCATCACGACACGGGTTTCTCCGGTCTCATCTCGATCGGGGACATGCTGGGCGAATCGAAGGTGACCGCACTGCGGCAGGTGCCGCACTATATCTACGAGAGTTCGCCCGGCTACGACGGGGCTTATTATGTGCAACTCGCGCTTTATCCGACGCTCGACAATCCCGAGCTGAAGAAGGCGATCGACAACCTGCCGTATCGCGCGCGGCGCATCCTCTTTTCTTGGACGGCGTGGGCGCTCGGGCTCGGGCAACCGCCCTGGATCGTGCAAGCGCACGCGCTGCTAAACCCGCTGTGTTGGCTCGTGCTGGGGTGGGCGCTGCTGCGTTGGTTTCCGGCGACGAGCTGGGAGAATTTTTTGCGCTGGGTCGCCATCATGTTTTCGCACGGAGTCGTCATGAGCGTGCGCCACTCGTTGGTGGACGCTCCGAGTCTGCTGCTGGTGGCGTTGGCGCTGCGCTGGCTCGAAGATGGCCGGCGCGGTGCGGGGATGGTCACGCTTGGGTTGGCCGGTTTGGCGAAGGAAACCAGTCTGCTGGCGTCGGCCGGCCTCGAGTTCGACTGGCGAGCCCCGCGGACCTGGGGCGGAGTGTGCGTGCGCGTCGTGCTGGTGGCGCTACCGCTCGCGGCGTGGATGTTTTTCATTCGCTGGAAATTTGGTCCGGCTGATGATCCCGGGCTGGGCAATTTCACGCTGCCGTTCGAGGGGTTTTTAGAAAAATGGGGCGAGGCCTGGGGCGCCGCGACCGGCCCGGATGGGGGCGGGCTTAAGTGGGCGACGCTCGCTGTAGCCTTGGCGCTGGCGGTGCAGTGGGGCTTTTTCATTCTGCGCTGGCGGCCGGCCGAGCGCTGGTGGCGCGTCGGGGTGGCGTTTGCCGTGATGATGACGTTTCTCTCGACGCCGGTGTGGGAGGGGTATCCGGGCGCGTCGACGCGCGTGCTGCTCCCGATGACGCTTGCGTTCAACGTGCTCGTGCCGCGCGGTTGGCGGTGGCTGCCGGTCCTCGTCGCGGGGAATCTCACGGTGGCCGCGAGTGTATTCGAATTCTCCCCACCGCACGAATTCTACCAGCTCCGCGGCGACCGGGCGCTGCGGGCGGCGGTGCGCGTGCTGCCCGCGCAGGGTTGGCATGGGCCGGAGCGGCATTTGGAGCAACACTGGCGGTGGAGCACGGGCCAGTCCGAGGTGCGATTCGTGAACAGCGCGGCGCAGACCTTGCGCCTGACCGTGCGCGGTCAGGTAATCTCGGCGGAAGGCTTGCGGGGGCTGCGCGTCTTGCACGGCGAGCGCCTGATCTGGGGCGATACGATTGGCCAGGGGTATTCGGAGATTCGATTCGGTTTCACTCTGCCGCCGGGGGAAACGGTCCTCGTTTTCTCCACTGACAAAGCGGCGCAGAAAATTGGCACTGACCCGCGCGACCTGGCGTTTCAACTGGCCAATTTGAACATCGTCGTGGAGCCCGGCGCTCCGCCAAAGTGACGCTTCGCATGAGCTCCAGCCTCAGCCCTTTGTTGCGCCTACTTCCTTTCTATCGACAGCTGCAGAAGGAAAACGATCGCCTGCGCGGTGAGATGGCGCGCCTGCGCACGGAGCAGTCGGAGTGGGCGCGCTTCTTTCCACCGGGCCATTTCTACTCGCCCCAGCCTTCGCGCGAGGAGATCGCGGAGGCATTTGCGCGTGGTGGCTTCGGTCCTCCGTTTCCCGCGATCGATTTAAACGAGGCGGCTCAATTGGCGCGCTTGGAGCGCTTCGCCGCGTGGTATGGCGAGCAGCCCTTCCCTGAAAAGCAAACGAAGGGCGCGCGCTTCTATTTGGATAACCCGTCCTACGGCCACTACGACGCACTCATGCTCTACGGCATGCTTCGGGAAGTGCGGCCTCGGCGGATCATCGAAGTGGGATCGGGGTTCAGCTCCGCGGCGATGCTCGACCTCAATGAGCGGGTGCTCGGCGGCGCAGTGCAGTTCACGTTCATCGATCCGGACATGATCCGGCTCCGCAAATTGCTGCGCGACGAGGACGCGGGGCGCGTGACGCTGATCGAGAAACGCGTGCAGGAAGTGCCGCTCGAGACGTTCGCGGCACTGGGCGAGAACGATGTGCTCTTCATCGACTCATCGCACGTCAGCAAGATCGGCAGCGACGTGAACCGGCTCTACCTCGACGTGCTGCCGGTGCTGGCGCCGGGCGTGTGGATCCACATCCACGACGTCGCCGGCAATCTGGAATATCCGCGCGAGTGGCTCGACGAAGGTCGCGCGTGGAATGAGCAGTATTTGCTGCGGGCGTTCCTCATGAATAACCACGCCTATCGCATCGAGCTTTTCACCGCGTGGCTTTTCAACACCCGGCACGAGTGGTTCCGCCAGCATATGCCGATGTGTGCGCGCGGGGGCGGTGGGCAGATGTGGCTGCGGAAAGTAACTAGCTGAGTGCTGAGAGCCTAGAGCTGAGAGAAGCAGCATCTTTCCGATCTCAGCTCTCGGCTCTCAGCTTTTCGTGATCAGAACGTCGCGATGCTCTCCAGCCGCTTCCGGTAACGCGCGCCGATCACTGCAGGTGCGAAGCGCGCGCGGATTGTCTCTCTGGCAGCGGCACCGAGGCGGGCGCCGCGAGCGCGGTCGGCGAAAAGTTCCTGCATCCACTCCGCGGCGTGCGCGGGATCGGGATCGGCCCAGGTCGAGCCCTTCGCGTAGGGGCCGTGGTTCTGCTCCAGCGTGACGAGTCGCGCGCGCACCGGGCAGCCGTTTTCGGGCGTGACGAATTCGGCGGTGGCGGACCAGTCGGTCGAGATCACGGGTTTGCCGAGCCACATGCACTCCGCGACGGCGAGGCCGAACCCCTCCGATCGATGCAGCGAGACGAAGCAATCGCATGCCGCTTCGAGCGCATAGATGTCGGCGCGTGAAAGTGTGTCGGTGAGTAACACCGTCCCCGGCAAATCCCGCACGCTCGCCTGCAGCGCCGCGAAATCGGCTTCGTTGCCCGCGACGTTCTGCACCTTGATGACGAGCGCGGCGCCGCTGTGGTCCGCTCGGAGGGTGGGCCCTGGGGTGGAGGCGGGCGCGAGACTCGAAAGACGGAACGCCTCGATGACGGCGCGAGGGTTTTTGCGTGCGGCGTAGGAGTTGAGATCGAAGAGCGTGAGGAAAAGAAATTTATCCTGCGGCAACGCGAAGCGCACGCGTAGTTGGGCCATCGTGCCGGTGGGCGCCGTGAACCCAATCGCGTGCGGCATCGTCACGACGGGCAAGGGCGACTTCATCGCGATCGCGGCGGAGGTGAAATCGCTCGGGCACCAGATCTCGTCGTAGTAATCGAAACTCGGGACCCACGTGTCCGGAAACTCCGGCAACTCCCACGCGAAGTAGGCGATGTTGTATTTTCCGGCGCGGAAATTTTTCCCGTGATGATGATCGACATCGCGCGAGGCCGGCGGATCGAGGTGGATTACGTTTACGCCGTGCGGGTTTTCCTCCTGCAGCCGCGCCGCGTAGGCTTGGTCGCCCTGGCGATTCTTGCAGTTGAGCTTGAGCGGGACGAGTGCGCTGGGGATGGCCGCAGCATCGGCGGCGCGCACCATGCAGCGGGCGGATTCGCCGACGCCAAGTTCCGCAGTGAGAAAGCCCACGATGTTCAGTCCGAGTTTGGCGTGGCGACGCGCGTAGTCGGAGGAGTAGGGCGCGTCGCGGCGCGAAAAATCGAAAATCACCTCGCCTGCTTCCGTGGCGATCGTCGTGACGCGGAGCTGGCGATTTTTATTCTGGGCGCGGAAACGCTGCCACGCGCCAAGGCCCGTGGTGCGGCCGAGCCAGGCGAGGAGGTTGGTGGCCGTGACGCCGGTGAGTGTAAGTTCCAGCGTGATACTTTCGGCGGCGGGCAGCGGAATGCGCAATTCCCACGCGCCGCGATGACCCGCCGCGATAGTGCCGGCGACCTGCCCGTTAACGGCGACGCGTAGTCCGGGCGCTTCGGTTTCCATTCCGCGCGCGGCGGGGTGGGGCCGCGCTTCGCCGCGGACAAGCAAGCTGCGAATGCCATCGAGCGGCGGCAGTTGAACGCTCGCCCGTTCGCGGATCCACGCGGAGCCGGCGTCGAACTCGTCGAAGAACAATCCAGCGTAGGCCGTGAAGCGCCGGGAGAAGGCGCCGGCGGCAGGCGGCGTGCGCGGACTGGAGGACATGTAACCGGCAGCGAAGGCTGCGCTGGGCGGCTTGGCAAAACTTTCGTGCAGAGGTGCGCGGTTGAGGTGCCTGCGCGGCCGAGTCGGCGGGCGCGGCGGTCGTTCGGAAATCGGAGCTTGCACGCCGGCGCGCGAGGGCCGTTCTTCATGTTGTTAGCTGCGACCTCAGCACGCTGTTTACCAGCTTCTCGCGTGCCTCTTCCACCCCTGAAACGATCTCTTGCTGTCCGCTTCGCTGCGCATTGGCGCGTCGGCTTGCTCGTGCTTGTCACGACGCTGGTCTGGGTAGCGCATTACGATCGCTGGACGGCCGAGACTTGGCGGATCCCGACCGATTATGTGGGGGATGCGCACGAGATGCTTGCGCGCATTCGCGCGGCGGCAGAGGGCGATACCTGGCCGCTCGCGCCGCAAGTGATCGAGCGTTTGGGTGCGCCGTTCGGGGCGCATTGGAACGCGTATCCCACGCCGGACAAGGTGCTGATGCTGGCACTCGGCGGTCTCTCCAATCTGATCGGATTGTTTGCGGCGGCCAACGCGGGGCTGC
>JANPIT010000165.1:0-3489 GCA_031425115.1 Opitutaceae bacterium
GGTAGAACTCGGTGCGGTTGTAGAGCACGGCGCCGCGGACCGCGAGGGTCCGGGGAATCAACACGCGGTTGACGTCGAACGCGGCGCGGTAGCCATCGAAGCTGTCGACGCGGGTGGAAACTTGGGCGGAGTCGCGGAAGCGCGCGCGCTTGAGCGTCTGGTCGATGACACCGGCGGGCGAGCCAAGGCCGAAGAGAATAGCGTTGGGGCCGCTGTTGAAGGTGAAGCGCTCGCTGTTGTAGGTATCGAGCGAGAAGAAGGTCGGGAAAAAATCGCGGCTGATCGAGGCGTCGCTCAGGCCGCGTGCGCGCTGGGCGTTGAGGCTTTCCACGCCGCGACCGCCGTCTCCCGAGGCGTCGGGGGAGACTTCGCGGGAGCTGTCGATATTGAGGGAATAGAGCGCGGCTTCGTCCAGCGTAGTGGCACCTATGTCTTGGAGGAACTCGGGCGTCATCACGGTGATCTGCGAGGCGACATTTTTGATGTCGGATGCGATGCGGGTGCCGGCGAGCGTCTGGGAGGCGGCGTATCCGCGATCCAATGATGCGCTGACTTCGAAGGGCGAGAGCAGCAACGCCGGGTCGGTTGCGGGCGGTGGGCCCGATGGTTTGGTTTCAGCCGATGCCGCGAGCGCGGCGGAGACTGCGAAGAGAAACACTGCACCGAGGCCTCCGAAACAAAGGATAGTCGGAACGGGAGGGGATTTTGACATGGGGTGAGGTTGGGGTGCCGAAGGGGGTCGGCCTGGGCGGTTAGAAAGGTGCCGCCACGCCAACGCTGCTTCAAATCGGAAAGAATATTTTCCCCTCTTGGCCTTGCGCTCGCCGCGCTGGAGAATGTGCCGCGCAGCGCGGGAAATTAAAAATCGAAATCGACGTTGAGAATAAACGTCCGCGGTTCCGAGACGCGCGCCAGGCGGACGGGGCGGCCATCGAAGCTGACCTTCTTCACGAGGAGGCCGTCTTCGTCGAGGACGTTGCGGATGTTCAAGCCCACGCGCATGCGCTTCGCGAGGAGGAGAGAGATCTTGCGGCCGTAGTTGAGGGAGACATCGAACAAATCCTCGTTTTTCCCGTAGAAGGGCAGGTTCCTGTCGGGGCTGCCGGTCGAGGACGAGGAGCCGTAATTGAGGAAAGGCCGGGCGCGGTGCCGCCACGCTCCGCCGACGCTGAAACCGCGCACCCAGCCTTCGTCGAAATTATATTTTGCGATGAGATTGTAGCGGTTGGCGCGGACGGCATCGTTACTTTTGCCTTCGAGGCTTTGGATGTTCCGCAGGCCGGTAAGGCCATTGACGACGGTGCGTTCATACTGGGCGGCGATCGTCTCGGAAAACGGAGTCGTGCCGTTGCTGATCAGGGCGGTGTCCCACGTGCCGGCCGGACTGGTCGGGCTGCCGGCGGGATACGTCAGCTTTTTGTATTCGGGGATTTCCTGGGCGATCCAGCGAAACCAGTCTGCAGCGATATTGGATTCCTTGGATTCCTGGCGGTTCAGGTTGAAACGGACCTGGAAATTTTTCGCGACCCGCCAGTTGACGGAGATTTCGTCACCTTCCGACACGCGATCAGACATGAGGCGGTAGTCGCCGCCGTTGGCGCCATTGGCGAGCGCCATCCAGCCTTTGGGATTGGTGGTGCGACCTTGGGCAAAGGCCAGCGATGTCGACTCCTGGCCGCTGCCAAAATAGAGGGCGTTTACCCGTTCGAAAAAGACCGCGAGCGTGGTGCGGAACCTTTGAAACGGATCGTTGGCCGAGGCCACGGGGGACCCGGTCGTTTGGAAGCGCACGTAGTTGATCGCGAATTTCCCCTCGAAGATTACGAGCCGCACGCCCTTGTCCACGCTGTCTCCTTTCGCCCCGGGATAGCGGTCGCCAAAGGGACTGAGGAGCGTGGTGTTGGGTTGAAAAGTCTCCGAGCGATTATAGGTCAGCGAGACATCGGAGCCGAAGGGCAGTTTGAGCCAGCCTTGGAGCGGGCGAACAACGAAGCCGCGGGTAACCGTATCGCCCGTTTCCGCATCGGAGCCTCTAAACGGCTGGAAGCGCAAATCCTGCGGCACGACGTAGAGGCCGGTGTTGCCACGGTTCGGCCCGGCACCGCTGTTGTCCTGGCCGAGGCTCATTGCCGTCAACCCGGCGGAGTTGACCTGGTCACGGCGAAAACCGGTGGTGAGGGCCAGCCGATTGCGCCAGAAGAATCCTTGGTAGGCGATTTGCCCCGTGCGTTGAATCGACTTGTTACCTGCCGCGGGATTGAAGGCGCCGAGCCGTTGGCCCTCGGCATTCACGAAGCCGGTATTGAGAGGATCCGCGGTGAATTTTCGGCCGGTGGAATCGGTATACGCGAAGGGGCTGTAGGGATCGAAAGGGAAGCGGGGCGAGTAATCGCCGCGCGCGGGATCGAGGTAATAGCGAAACTGAATCGAGCGGAAGGCGTTGACCGCCCAATTATTCGTGGTCTGCGGAGTGAGCGGCAGACCCGTGAACACGGGATCGACGCCGTTCTGCGGCAAAAGGCGGAACCGCACAAAGCCACTGCGGCTTTCCTCGCGATCTTCCGAGTAAAGGGCCGCGAGACGCTGCACGCCGAGGAACTTCCGCCACCAGACTTTGCTGCCGCGTTCGAAGTTAAATTCATACGAGCCGGACAGGCGCCAGCGCGCGGTGTCGGTGAGGATATGGCGCACGCCCGCGCCGCCGCCGTCGGCATCAATGTAGAGTTTTCCGATGTTGGGATTCGGCGTCACGCCATCCGGCAGGAAACGATTGGGATCGAGGCCCACCGTGTAACCGTCGGCGTTGGAGCCCATCTGGGCGAAGCCGGCGCGAAACCGTTCTTTCTGCGCCGCGAGCTCGAAAGAGAGATGCCGGCCGACTTGCTGGGTGACGAAGAGATTGCCAATGTCCGACTTGATGCGTTCGCGGCGCGAGAGGCCGCCGACGTCGACGTCGAGCGGGATGATCGAACCGTCGGTAAACGTGTAGCCCGTGGCTTCGCCGAAATTGCTACCGCCGGGGACCGCGGACGGGTTTTTAATCCGCGCGTAGTTGCGGAAATTATAAAATTGGCCCGCGTTGTAGCCCTGCGCGTTACCGCCCACGAGGGTGGGATACTGGTTGTTGTTATTGGTCGCCTGGGCGAAAACCGTGTTGGTCAGCGTGGCGGTCGGGAACGCCCCGGAAATCGGCTGATTGGTATAAATCGGCCGGTCGACCGTGCCGGGATAAAGCTGGGACGATTTGAACCAGGGGGTGACTTCGTCGAAGGCGAGCTGCAACTGCGGGCGGATGTTGTTGATCTTGGCGTGCTCGTAGTTGAACGAGATCGAAGTTTTCGACCACGGCTGGATCTGCACCGCGCCGTAGAGGCGTTTGTCGTCGGCGCCCGAGGGCTTGTAGGGGAAATCTTTTTCCTCGTGCAGCGCGGCGAAGCGGAGAGCGACGCGCTTTGGCACGATCTGGCGATTGAGGTCGACGGTGTAGCG
>JANPIT010000166.1:0-2376 GCA_031425115.1 Opitutaceae bacterium
GTCAGCCGGAAGAAGCTGCTCACGCTCGACGCGGGGCACTACCATCCGACGGAGGGCATCGCGGACAAGATTTCCTCGGTGTTGCAGTTCCTGCCGGAGATCGCGCTGCATGTGTCGCGTGGTGTGCGTTGGGACAGCGATCACGTGGTGACGCTCTCCGATGAGCTTCAGGCCATCGCCCAGGAAATCGTCTGGGGCGGCTACACGGACTGGTTGCGTATTGGGTTGGATTACTTCGACGCCAGCATCAACCGCGTCGCGGCGTGGGTGATCGGCACGCGTAATATGGGGCGGGCACTTCTGCTCGCGCTCGTCGCTCCCATCGACCGGCTCCGCGCCGCGGAGCGCGCGGGCGATTTCACGACCCGGCTGGGTCTGATGGAGGAGGCGAAGAGCCTGCCTTTCGGCGCCGTGTGGGATTACTACTGTCTGCAGCAGGACGTGCCCGTGGGCGACACGTGGCTGGCCGAGGTGAAACGCTACGAACGCGACGTGCTGAGCCGACGCTGAGCGGGAGATCTCTGTGTAACACAGATTCCACTACGATGGAAAATCCATTTCTCGGCGTCGTCTTCCACTGGCTCGGCGGCCTGGCCTCCGGCAGTTTTTATGTGCCCTACCGTGGGGTGAAAAAATGGTCGTGGGAAACCTACTGGTTGGTCGGCGGATTTTTCTCGTGGATCATCCTGCCTTGGGGGCTCGCTGCCTTCATGACGAGCGATCTCATCGGCGTGCTGCGGCAGCAATCCGCCAGCACCTTGGGCTGGACGTATTTCTTCGGTGCGATGTGGGGAGTCGGCGGCCTGACCTTCGGGCTAACGATGCGCTACCTCGGCATGTCGCTGGGCATGGGCGTCGCGCTCGGCTACTGCGCCGCGTTCGGCACGCTCTTGCCGCCGCTGTTCAAGGCTTTTGTGCCGTCGATTCCCGTGCCCGAAACCATCGCGCAGATCGCGGCGACGAGTGCGGGCAAGATCACCCTGGCGGGGGTCGCGGTGTGTTTGCTCGGCATCGGCGTGGCCGCACTGGCGGGCTTGGCGAAAGAGCGGGAGATGTCCGCCGCGGAAAAGAAGCGGGCCGTTTCGGAATTTAGCTTCAGCAAGGGAATCATGGTCGCGACTTTCTCCGGGATCATGAGCGCGTGTTTCTCGTTTGCGCTGACCGCGGGCGCGCCGATTGGTGACGCGTCGGCCGCAGCCGGCACCGCGACTCTGTGGACGGGGTTGCCCAAACTCGTGGTCGTGCTACTGGGCGGCTTCACGACCAATTTTGTGTGGTGCGTGCTCCTTAACGTGAAAAACCGCACCGGTTACCAATACCTCGCGGCGCAGGCCCGCCCCGAGCACGCCGGGCTGCAGGCGGGAGGGGAACATCCACCAGCGGCGTCAGCCGCGGTGGCGCCGGCGGCGGACCTGCGCGTGCCGTTGGCGCGTAACTACTTTTTCTCCGCCCTCGCGGGTGCCACGTGGTATTTCCAGTTTTTCTTCTACACCATGGGCGAAACCCAGATGGGCCGCTTTGGTTTCGCGAGTTGGACGCTGCACATGGCGAGTATCATTATTTTCAGCACGATGTGGGGTTGGATTTTCCACGAGTGGCGCGGCGCCAGTCGCAAGGCTCACCGCCTGATCGCCTCCGGAATCGTCGCGTTGATCCTTTCCACCGTCATCATCGGCCTCGGAACCTGGTTGCGCGGGCAAGCGGGTGGGGCGCACTGACACTCTCCTCAATCGCGCCGGTTCTAACTGACATTTCTCCGAACCCACCATGCCGACTCCATCCGTCCTCTTACGTGTGCTATTGCGGTCTGTTGTTTTGCTGTCGCTCGTGGCCGGGCCGGGCATGGGCGGGCCAATCATGCCGCCGGGTTCCGCGGCAAGGCCCCAAGCCAGTCCCCTGAGCTCGTGGCTGCTGGCGCCCACGCGCGTCGTGTGGACCAGCCCGGAGGGCGAGACCGACGCAGCCCATCTTCTTGGCGCCAAGCCCGGCCAAGCCTTGCTCAAGGATGCCCAGCCTCCGTGCGTGCTGGCAGCTGCCACGGGCGGAAAAGCGGGCGGGGGAGTGCTGCTGGATTTCGGCACCGAGCTCTCGGGCTACGTTGAGATCATCACGCCGATGACGAAAAATCAGCAACCGCCGCTCGTGCGTATCCGTTTTGGTGAGTCGGTGGCGGAGGCGATGGCCGAGCTTGGCGGCGTGCCGAATGCCCAGAACGACCACGCGCTCCGCGATCAGACCGTGCGGCTCCCGTGGCTGGGCAAGACCACCATCGGCCCGAGCGGATTTCGCTTTGTGCGCATCGATAACGTCGATCCGCAGCATGCCGTTCATCTGAGTGAGGTGCGGGCGGTGCTCCAGATTCGCGATGTGCCGCAG
>JANPIT010000167.1:0-8453 GCA_031425115.1 Opitutaceae bacterium
CTGAAACTGATCCTCGCGCGATTGTAGGCCAAAGCGACGGCGACGCGCCGCCGTCACCGCTCGGAAAATTCTCGCGCCCGCTACGCGCGCCGGGCCACATTTGCGGCGCCCCACCTCATGAAGCGCTTCCTTGTCGCGTTGCTTTGCCTCGCCTCGTCTTCGCTCGCGCCGGCCCAGCCGGCCGCCCCTGCCCCCACCGCCTCCGTCGCATGGGAAAACCCCCTCAAGAAAATCCTGCGCGACGGAAAATCCGTCGTCGGCATGACCGTCACGATCCCCAACGCCGATGTCGTCCTGCAGGCCGCGCGCCTCGGTTTCGACTTTGTCTGGATCGAGATGGAGCACAGCGCTATCTCGCTCGAGTCCGCGCGCGACATGATCCTCGCGACCCAGGGCACTCACCTCATTCCGATCGTGCGCGTCCCGGTGAACGAGCTGTGGACTGCGAAACGTGCACTCGATTGCGGCGCGCTCGGCGTAATCTTTCCCTTCACTTCCACTCCGGAATTGGCGCGTCAGGCCGTCGCGGCGTGTCGTTATCCACCCCTCGGAAAACGCGGCGCGGGCCCAGGCCTCGCCTCGCTCCGTTGGCCGGCCCCTCAGGGCTACGCGGATTTCGCGGACAAGAACGCGCTCGTCATCATCATCATCGAGGAGAAGCGGGCCGTTGAAAACATCGACGCGATCCTGGATGTCCCGGGCATCGACGTGGTCTTCATCGGGCCGAACGATTTGTCCTACTCCTACGGCGACCGCGGCCGCCAAACGGACGAAGTGAAAGCCGCCATCGCGACGATCCTCGCAGCCGCTAAAAAACGCGGCATTCCCTGCGGGCGCACGGCCGGCCTCACCGACATCAAAGCGAGCACCGAACAGGGTTTTCAGTTTTTCCAAGCGAGCAGCGAGCTGAGCTTTCTCGCCGCCGGCGCACGGCCATTTCTCGAAGCCGCGGGGAAAAACCCGCCGGACATGAAAAACCGGCCGCTCTATTAAACCTTCTCTGCTCTACTCCATGAACCGCTTCGCCCGTCTTCTTTTCCTGCTCTGCGGCCTCGCGTCGACCGCCGCGTTTGGCCAAGCCACCCTGCCTTCGAAAAAAGTCGTCTTCACCTCGAACCAGCGGTTGAGCGAAAGTGACATCGCTGAACTCAAGAAAGCCGCGCCTTCGCTCAACCTGGTGTTTCCCGCCCGCGACGATCTCGCGAAAGAGCTGGCCGACGCCGACGCCGTTATCGGCGGCCTGAACCGCGACCAGTTCCTCGCCGCGAAAAAACTGAAGTGGATGCAGATCACCTCTGCTGGCGTAGAAAACTACCTGAGCATTCCCGAGATCAAGAATAGCCAGGTCACCATGACCAACATGAAGATCGTGCAAGGCGTCGAAATCGCCGATCACGCCTTCGCATTGCTCCTCGCGCTCACGCGGCGCATCGACGTCGCAGTGAAAGATCGCGAGACCGAGACGTGGAAGACCCTCGCGCAATACGGCCCGCCCCTCGAGCTCCACGGCAAAACCGCGGTCGTCATCGGCGTCGGTGGTATCGGCATGCAGATCGCCATCCGCGCGAAAGCGTTTGGCATGACCGTCATCGGCGTCGACCCCAAGGACCTCCCCTACTCGCCGCACCTCGATCGCACTGTCTGGCCCGACCGACTGGACACCGTGCTCCCCGAGGCAGACGTGGTCTTCGTCGCGGCTCCCCACACCCCGGAAACCGACAAGATGATCAAGGCGGCTCAGTTCAATAAAATGAAGAAAGGCGTGCTGTTCATCGCCGTTTCCCGCGGCAAACTGTTCGACAACGACGCGCTGGTCGAAGCCCTCCAAAGCGGGCGCGTGTCTGCGGCGGGTCTCGACGTCACGGAGACTGAGCCGCTGCCCAAAGGCCACGCCCTCTGGAAAACGGGCCGCGTCATCATCACGCCGCACATCGCCGGCCGTTCCGATGGCGAAGGCGCGCGCTACTTCGAGATCTACAAAGACAACCTCGTCCGCTTTGCGAACGGCGAGCCCCTTCGGCACACCGTAGACAAAGTGAAGGGCTATTGATCTCGGCGGCGGTCGAGCGCCAAGAACTCCGAGCCGTCTCGCCTCCTTGCCGTTTCGTCCCCGAGCGCGGGCAACGTCCCGCGCTACGGTTGACCGAGGAATCGGTCGAACCGTTTGGCCACCCGGTCCCGGCCCATCACGCGCATCATGCCCGTGATGCTGGGACCGACATTCGTGCCCGAGAGGGCGAGCCGCGCGACTGACTGATAGTCGCCGAAGCCAAGACCGTTCTTCGCCGCGAGAGCCTTGATCGCCTCCTCAATGCCGGAGTCACTCGACAGGTCCATGGCAGGAAGCGCCTCCGCCAGCTCGCGCAGCCGGGACTTGGGATCGCCTTTCGCCATCACCTTGTCGCGGACTTTTGGGTCCACCGGAAAATCATCGCTGAAGAAATAGCCCGTGTAGCCGGGGAGTTCCTCCACGCCTTTGATCTTGGGCTGGCTCAGCAGCACCACTTCGCGGAAATACGCGTCCTCCGCCGCCAGGGCCGCACTCGTCCCGTGGCCAGCCGAGTGCCGTTGAAAATAATCGCGGGCCAAGGCCAGGAATTTTTCCGCCGGGAGCTCCAGCAGATACGCCATGTTCATGTGCGCGAGTTTCTTGTCGTCGAACCGCGCGTTGCTCTGGTTCACCCCGGGCAGATCGAACAGCCGGATGATTTCGGCGATCGGCATCTTCTCGCGGTCGTCGCCGGGATTCCAGCCGAGCAAGCAGAGGAAGTTCACCAGCGCCTCCGGCAGGTAACCACGCCGCTGATACTCTTCGATCAACGCGCCTTGGTCGCGTTTCGACATCTTGCCCGGGCCATTCTGCTTCAGGATCAGCGGAATGTGCGCGAACGCCGGCGGCTTCACGCCGAAGCCATCGTAGAGGTGCACGTGCTTGCTGGTATTCGAGAGGTGATCCTCCCCCCGGATGATGTGCGTGATCTGCATCGCGATGTCGTCGACGACATTCACGAGATGGAACACCGGGTTACCGTCCGAGCGCACGATCACGAAGTCCTCGTCCTCGACGCGCTCCACCCGTCCTCGGATCTGATCTTCGATCACCACGGGCGGCAGCTTCACCTTCTCCACTGTTTTCTTCCGGTGATCGTCGAAGATTTCAAAACGCTCGCCCAGCAACTTGAACCAGATGGCACCGTCCTTCTCGTAGGCGCGACCCTTCTGGCGCAACTGGTCCACATAGTTCTGATACACCGCGCTGCGCTCACTTTGGCGGTAAGGGCCAAAATCGCCGCCGCCGTTTGCGCCGAATTTCGGACCTTCGTCCCAGTTCAGCCCGAGCCACGACAGGCTCTCGTAGATCAGATTCAGGAATGTTTCACTGTTTCGCTCCTTGTCCGTGTCTTCGATGCGCAGGATGAATTTGCCGCCGGTGTGGCGCGCATACAGCCAGTTAAAGAGTGCCGTGCGGGCACTGCCGATATGGAAAAACCCCGTGGGACTGGGCGCAAAACGAACGCGAACTTGAGACATGAATTAAGAAAAATGAAATTCAAGGAAGGCAGAGTGTAAACCAAGGGGAAACAGAAAACCCCACGTGCCTACACTCACAGCCTGCGCGCGAAACCGCCCTTCCAGCCCAGCGCTGTCGGAAGATTGGCGCCATGGCACCCGAAGATTCCGCTACAAAAACCAGAAGTTTCCCGATAGGGCCGTCCTTGTGCTACCCCGGGCCGGCGCTTTGATCACTATTATGACCTCCACGCTTCATCCCCTAATCGTTGCCGTCGATGACGAGGCCGACGATCTGTTTTTCCTCCGCCACATTATCAACAAGGTCGGTCTGCCGCATCGCTTCCAGGCTTTCGGCAATGGCGAAGCCGCCGTCAACGGCCTGGCTGCGTTGAGTTCGGAGGTAAGTTCGGAAGCCCTGCCGCTCGTCTGCTTCGTCGACATCAAGATGGCCGCGATGAACGGATTCGATCTGCTCCGCTGGATCCGCAATCAACGCACCTTCGATGCCTTGCCCGTGATCATGTTCTCCTCCTCGGATGATCCTCGCGATGTCGACAATGCGCGCGAACTGGGCGCGCAGGGCTACTTGAAAAAATATCCCGCCTCCCCTGCGATGAAGTCCATCCTCGAGGAAGCCAAGGAATTCGCGCTTCTGCCCTCGCCGAAAAAATCATTCGTGCAATGGAGCTATCGCTTCATCGACTCGAGTGACGCCATGCCGGCGAAATAATCGTTGGCCACGGCTCAGCTTCAAGGCGTGCGACGCCTACTTCCCGCTTCCGCTTAGCGTCGCGCCTTCACTCAGCGCGACGCCTTCGCTTTGGACTTCGTCTTGGCCTTGGCCGACCGGCGCGTGGTGCTACCCCGCGCCGAACTCTTGGATTTCGTCGCCCGCTTCCGCGTTGCGCCACGTGTTCGCGTGGCTCCGCTCGCTGATTTTCCGCGCGACGCCGCGGGGCGCGGCTGACTCACGTCCGGCACGACCGGGGCACGAGCGGGAGCCGATGCTTGCGCCAGTCGACGCTGACGGGAGCTCGGATTGCGCTGCTCGGATACATCACGCAGCGCCATGCCGCTGAACGCGGGATTCGAGCTGATGGCGATATCGCCGAGGGAAACAATGCCCACGAGCTGCCCTGCGCGTCCCATCACGGGTAGTCGGCGGATCTGACGATCCTCCATCACGCGCACGGCCTCTTCGACCTCTTGCTCGGCGCGAATTGAAACCACGCTGCTCGACATCACATCGCGCACCAACGTCACGTTCGGATCGCGCCCATCCGCCGTGCCGCGCAAAACGATGTCGCGATCGGTGACCATGCCGGCGAGTCGGTTTTCTTCACACACGGGCAATGCGCCGACGTCCATCTCGCGCATCAGGCCGGCTGCTTCGACCAAGGTGTTTTCGGGTCCCACGCAGCGGGCGTGAGCGGTCATGATTTCGTGAACTTTCATGGTCGCTGATTCTACTACGCAAAAAGCCCGCGCGCCATGGGGCCGCGGGCCGAATCGAGCGTGGGAATATTGGGAAGCCGCTCTTCAGCGACGTTCGCGCTTGTCGGTGAGCGAACGCTTCAGATCGATCGCGTGCTGCAGGTGTTTTTGCATCCGCGGGAGGTGCTTCCGGGCAAAGGCCACCGCCTCGCCGTCTTCGCCATCCTTCGCGTGCTTGGCAAACATCTTCACCACGTCCTCATGGTCGGAAATCATCTTATCCAGGTAGTCCTTATCGAACGTCTTCGCGTCGCGCTTCTCCCAGCGATCGGGATGCGGATCCTTCGCCGGCAGGGAAATATTCCGCGCGGCCGCCAACGAACCGAGTTCCTCGTTCGCGCGCTCGTGGTCTTCCACCATGGACTGCGCGAACTTGCGGACTTCCGGATTGGTGGTGCGCGAGGCTGCGACCCGTGAGATCGCCACCTCGGACATGCTGGCCTTGGCGGCCTTCTCCATAAAATCGCGATCGCCCTTCTTCACCACGCGCACTGTCTCGACGACGCGCACATCGCGATCCACCACGCGACCTTCACGCGTGTTCGGTTGCGCCAGCAACCCAGCGGGGACCGCTGCCGTGAGGACCGAAAGGCTCAGTAGCCGTATCAAAGAGGGGTGTGTTGTCATATGCCCAACTGTGCCCTTTCTGACCGTTTAGTTCCCCACCTGCGCGGCATGGGGTCACGCATCCCCCTCGCCCATGCCCTTTTCCCTATGATACCGGCTGGGCCCTGCCGGATTTTCAAAGCTCGTTAACACGGGTAGAGTATGACCGCTCACATCCCCCACTACCCAATCCATCTCATGAAAACCATTATTGGACTCGCCTGCATCATCGGCGGTATCGCTCTCTTCTTCGCCGGCCTAAACCGGAAAGATTCCCTCGCAGGCCAGGCCGCCAGCGCCGGCACATCGATCGCGAACAGCCTTGATGGCGGCGCGCGCACGACCAAGCACGTCGGCTTTATGGTCGGTGGTGGCGTTCTCGTCCTCGTCGGCATCGGCGTCATGGCCCGGGGCCGTGGCTCACGCGCGACCTGATCAACTCAGTCAGCTCAAAAACCGGAACCCGCCGATTTATGGCGGGTTTCTTCATGAGTAGGCAGTGAGCGCGGCCACCAAGGCCCTCGATGCAATCTCTCAGCTGCCTAGCAAGTGATCCTGACGGAATGGTCGAAGCTCAAAGGCGGACCGTGCGCTCCGCGCGCGGTCGTAAGTGCGTCCGTTGACGAGCCGCGCACGGAGTGCACGGCCCACCTCCGCGCCGCGCTGTTGAGCGTCGGTGTCCCACCGGATACCCGCGCGCCAACGCCGGCAGACATTCCGCGTCTTCCCATCGGAACTTCTTGCAGCCGAGGACGTCAGTGCCCGCTCCCTCGCGCGACCCGCCTAAGAAATTTCGCTTGTCGGGCGGCACTTTTTGATGGTCGGGTGTAAGGTTCGATATGAAAGGTCTAAAAATTTTAGCGGTCGTAGTGGGTGGCATCGTGGTTTTGCTGGCACTCGTCACGGTGCTGGCGTTGACGCCCTCCGTGCAAACCTGGGCCGTGCGCAAGGCGGTCGCCGACCAGCCCGGCATGACGCTCGAAGTCGCACGTGTGGATGCCGGTTTTTCCGCCGCGGAGATCACCGATCTGCGCATGGTGAAGGATGGCATGGTGATCACCGCGAAGAACGTCTCGGCCAAATATTCCGCGTGGGATTATCTGACCAAGAAAACGATCAACGCAGACAGCGTCGCCGTGCAGGACCTCGTCGTCGATCTGCGCAACGCCAAGCCCGCTGCCACAACCACCGCGTCCGCTTCCAAGTCCGGCACACCCTCCTCACCCGGCACCGCAAGCAAGTCCGCGCCACCGGCTCCGGCCGGGAAAGCCGCCCCGTTCGAAGGCATCCTCAAGCAGGCTCAGCTACCGTTCGATGTCCGCGTCGCCAGTCTCACGGCCAAAGGCCGCGCCCTTCTTTCCGAAGCGCAGACGGTCACCTTCGACCTCAAGGGCGACGGCATCCAGACCGGGCAACGCGGAAGGCTGGAGTGGACCGTCGACTTTGCCGACTCAACTCCCGCCGCCGCTCTCCGCGCCCTACGCAGCACCGGCACCGCCGGCATCCACATCACCAACGACCGTCGGATCGACGTCGTTGAGATCGATAGCATCGCCGCCGCCATGGGGCCAAAGTTGCCCGCCGACCGGATCAAACTCACCGCCAAGGCCGAGCAGCCCACCCCCGGGGGAAACGAAGGCTACGCGGCCCAAGTGGGCCTGATGCGCGGCACGACGATCGAGCCGCTGCTAAAGGTCAGCGCCCAGTTCATCGCCGCGAGCCGGGATATCTCAGGCGCCTGGGAAATCGCCGTGCGCAGTGAACAACTCGCCGCGCTGCTGGCGGGCCTCGGTTTGCCAGAACTGGCGGCCAACGGCGCCGGCCGCTTCGCGCTCAAACCCGAAACGAACACCGTCTCCGCCAGCGGCGATCTGCAGGCGCAGATCTCCCAGCTGCAAAAGCTCTCGCCCGCACTCGAGGCGATTGGCTCGGTTCAGCTCAAAACCACCTTCGACGGCGGACTCGCCGGCGACCTCGCCCGCCTCGACAAACTGAGCCTGGAAGTGACCGGCGCCGCAGGCCGCAAGTTTGCCGAAATCACGATCGCCCAAAAGGTCGCCTACGGCCTCACCGACAAAAAAATCACCCTCGCCGACCCGAAGGCCGAAGTCGCGCGCATCGCGATTCAACAACTGCCCCTCGCGTGGGCGCAGCCCGTCGCGACGCCCATGACGATCGAGAGCGGCGACTTCTCGATCGTGCTCGCAGTCGAAGCCGAAGCCGACGGCAGCCGCATCCGCGCGCGAGCCACAGAGCCACTGACGCTCCGCAGCGTGACGGTGCGCGATGCCCAGAAAAAAGCGCTGGTGGAAAAGCTCACGCTCACGGTTCGCCCCAACGTGGACTACACCGCTGCCAAAATTGTCGCCCAACTCGCGGACCTGAACATTTCGATGCCCGAGGGCGACACCGTGACGGGCAATGTCACGGCCGACATCACGGAGTTCGCCACCAAGCCCATCATCGTATTCGCCGCTCAATTACAGGCGAAAATCGTCGCGGCCCTGAAACCGTATCTCCCCGTCGACACCGGTCCGCTCACCGCCGCGATCATCACCGAGGGCCGTCTCGAAGGCGATACACTCAGCGTCACGAAGTCCTCCTCCACCGTCACCCGCACGGGCGGAGCGTTGCTCACCTCCTACGAGCTCGTGCAACCCCTGACGCTCGATCTGAAGAAATCCACGTTCACCGTGGCCAATCCCACCGCCACCGCCGCGAGCTTGAAACTCGGCGAGATTCCGCTGGCGTGGGCCGAGCCCTTCGTCGCCAAGTCCAAGCTCGGCGGCTCGCTCGCCGGCGGTGCCTTCGAAGTATCGATCCGCTCCCTCGAAGATCTC
>JANPIT010000168.1:0-8209 GCA_031425115.1 Opitutaceae bacterium
TTCGTTTTCGCCGCCGATTCATCGAGGAAGACCAGGCGGGCCGGCTCGAGCGCGCCTTGGTGGCGGCGCCACCGCCGCCGGGCCCGGACGATGTCCGGACGGTCCTGCTCGGCTGCGCGGAGCGTCTTTTTTTAAAAGTCAGGCCCATGTCGGCCAGGACATAGTGGATGGCCGGCAAGGTGCACTTCAGCCCCGTGCGCGCCCGCAGCTCAGCCAGCGTCAGGTCTGGCTTGGCCGCCAAGTGCTGCCGCAATTGCAGGCGATCGGCGGCCTGAATCTTCGGTTTGCGTCCCGCCTGATGGTGCTGGGGGCTAAGGTCCCCCAGCCGCCGGCGTTGCTGCAGCAACTTCTTCACCATCCCCACCGATACCCGGGAGCGTCCGGCCACCATCTCCCGCGTGTCGTCGCCAGCGTCGTAGGCCGCAAGAATGCGTTCCCGCAAATCCAGCGACAGAGTATTCATGCGCCCAATCCTGGGCGCTTCGCCGCCGAAGCATCAGCCAAAAACGGCTATAGTGTTATTTAATATGCTCTAGTAATCGAGACGCCGCCGTCGGGCGCTCTCCTTTGAAACCTTTTACGCCACCGCTCGAACTGACGAACTCCGGATAAAGGGATGGTTCGCGAATCTCGGCAGCGCCGCGCTGCCTACTCGTCGTGCGAGAGCGCACTGAAAGCCAGTTCTCATTCGATCAGCCACCGCACTGCCATTGCCGCCCGGGTTCGCGCACACTCTGCCGCCAAATCTTTTTCTATTCCTTAACTGGTGGTGCGAGACTTGCGCTTTTCAACGCGGGTCGAGACGAGGATCGCGATTTCGTAGAGCGCGTAGAGCGGCCCGGCGAACAACGTCTGCGTAAACGGGTCCGGTGTCGGCGTCACGATCGCCGAGATCACGAAGATGAACACGATCGCGTGCCGGCGATACTTGCGCAGGAACTCTGTCGTGATCAGCCCGAGCCAGACGAGGAGCACGATCACGAGGGGAAATTCGAAGACTGCGCCGGACCCCAGCACGAGCCAGGTCAGCGTGTTGTAGTAGTTCCCTGCCGTCCAATTGGTCTCCAGTTCAAACGCGTTATTCAGCTCGATCGCCACCTTGATGGTGCTCGGCATGAGCAGGAAAAAACTGAAAGCCGCTCCCAGCAGGAAAAGAAACATCGCCGCCACACACATCGGCAAAACCGCTTTCATCTCACGCTCGGTCAACGCCGGCGCCACGAATTGTCCGACGAAAAACAGGATGAAGGGGGCGGCGAGCAACAATCCACCGAACACGCAGAGCTGAATCAGCATGTTGAACACCTCCATTACGGAGAGCGTGCTCAACTTGGTATCCAGCGTGGGATAATCCTTGGCAACGTAGTGCAATGGCCACTGCAGCCAGTGGTTGAATTCGGTCGCGAAGATGCCGATCAGGACCGCGAAAATGACGAACACGATCAGGCTCTTCACGATCGTGCCCCGCAGTTCCTCTAAATGCTCCCAGAACCCCATCGCCTTTTCGCGCAGCGCGGGAGACAGCGAAGCCTCGACGGGTAATTTGGAGTCGGGCTGGTGGTCGTCGGGTTGGCTCACGGGAAGAAGAACCCGCGATGGTGGGAATGTTTTCCCAAAACGGAAGCGCGATTGCGCCCACCTCGCTTTCGTTCACCGGCACACCGGTTACCGAGCTTGGCTGCCTCGATCAGCAGCCGTCCGCCGCCTGGGCGCCTGGACGCGCCGGCATGGGCACTGGCCCACCACGAGCCGGCATCGGCGCGTAGTCGGGCGCGGGCAGATCGGACACGACGTCCGCGATACTCACGCGCGCGCCCGTTTCCAAACTCCGATTGGCCGCAATGCCCACGAGGATGGAACACGCCCCGGCCCGCTCATCGGCCGCGCGTCGATATTTATCGGGCGCGGGCGCCGGGAGAAAAATATCCTCCAGCATCAAACGGTCGCCGCCCCCATGGTCACCCTCGGCGCTCCACGGCGCGATCTCGTAGCCCGCTCCGCGCAGAGGCACGACCCGAATGCGCACGCCGTCGGCCTCCACCCCGCCCTGCACGGTTTCGGTGCCGTTAACATAAACCGATTCGACGATGCTGTGCTCGAGCCGGCCCTGGGTGCCATTGAAAGCAACTGTGTAACCTTCCCACGCGTTGAAGGCGTTCAGGGAGTAACTGAGCGTCGCGCCGGTGTCGTAGGTCACGAGCGCATTGAGCGTATCTTCGATGTCGATCTCCGGCCGAAATACGCAGCGGTCACGGAGATAGCCGTCATGCGCCTCGTTATCGAGATACAGCGCCTTCAGACCGGGGCTAGCTGCCAGATCGAGGTAGAAACCGCAGCGATCCTTCTCGGGGCAGGTGCGGCAGCGATGATGCGGGCCGCTCAGCCCCATCCGGCGCGCCATCTCGGGCGTGTAGAATTCACGTTTGCCCGTGGCAAAAACAGATCGCGGCACCGCCCCCAGCCACCAGTTCACCAAATCGAAATGATGCGTCGACTTGTGCACGAACAATCCACCGGAGCACGCCTTGTGCGCGTGCCAGCGGCGAAAATAATCCGCGCCGTGGTGCGTGTTCAGCAGCCAGTGAAAATCGACCGACAACACGTCGCCGATCACGCCGCTCATCAGGAGTTCCTTCACTTGGGAGCGCGGCGGCGAGTAGCGGTAGTTAAACGTCACCCGGCAGCGGCGCCCGGTGCGCCGCCGTGTCTCGAGAATCTGGTTACACTTCTCCGCATCGATCGTCATCGGCTTCTCGGTGATGACGTCGCAGCCCGCTTCCATCGCGCTGATTAGATACTCGTGATGCGCCGAATCCGCGGTGGTCACGATGACTGTATCCGGCCGCCGTTCGCGGATCATCTTCAAAAAATCCGCCGCCAGGTAACCCGACGGCACTGGCGCACCGTTGCGCGCCGAGCGGCGTCGCGCCAACTCGATTCGCCCGACGTTCGTATCGCAGACTGCGACGAGTTCAGCGTGGGTCGCATGAGTCTGCTCGATGCCGTCCTGATACAACTCGTGACGCGAACCAAGGCCCACGATGGCGTAACGGCGGCGAGGGAGATTCGACGGGAGCGACGGAGAGGAAAATTCGGACATGAACGCGACCAGGCGGGCGCTGGGAGGGGAAGGTGGCAGTCGGACAGCAGTCGTAGGGTGGCCGCAAGCACCCATTGATAAGCACGCACCGTGGTGGTCACCGAACCTCGCCCGCAACCGCCGCTGGTGCCGGACAGTCGGGCCGGCGAAAAACGAAAATCCCGGCCACGTAGGGCCGGGAGTGAACTCAAAATCGCGGAGCGAGAGGCAGCCTTATTTAACGCGCTTGGCTTCCCACTCGCGCTTCACCGGTTCGCCGCCACTTGGCGCCGGACGCTCCGACGAGCCTTTGATCAAATCATCGACGAGCTTCCCTTCATACTTCGTGGTGAACTGAGTCCCGTTGAATTCGCGAGTCACGGCAAATTTGACGGTGCCCGCCTTGAACGAAGCGTCGCTGATGGCCGTGTCGGGCACGGAAAACTGACCACCCTGCATGCCGAGCAGCGTCCCGCTCAGTTTGCCGTCTTTGTAGTCCAGCTTGAGCGTCTGCTCGAGGCCCTGCCCGCCTTGCCGACCCTGCACGGTCCATTTCCAAGTGCCGGTGGGCGACGCTTCGGCGGCAATCGCCGACCCAGTCAAACAGAGAACGGCGACGAGGGCCGTGAGGAATCGAAACGGGGTTTTCATGGTAGGTATTGAGTGGCGCTGGGACGGACGCGGAGGGGAAGAAATTCGTCCATTTCGTAGAAAGCTTTCTCGGCGGCGCACGGCGATCACGCTCCCGCTCGCAACACTTGCAAGAGCGCCTGGATGTAACCGAAGCAAAACGCGAACGCCTTTTGTCCCTGGGGGTCGCCGAGGATCTGCGGGACGTGATCGGGCATAATCATGCCGCTATAACCAACTTCCTGATACGTGCGCAATGCCCGCGGCATATCGACATCGCCATCGTCCGGAAATGTCTCCGAAAACTTCAGGAACCCGCCACGAATATTGCGGAAATGCACCTGGAAGATTTTTCCCCGCCGGCCGAACTCGCGGATTACGTCGTAAATTTGCTCGCCCGGCTTTTCCAGCATCTCCGAAACGGTTCCCTGGCAGAAGTTCAGACCGTGATACGGGCTCGCCTGCATTTCCACAAACCGCCGCAAGCCCGCGGGCGTGCCCAGCACGGTGTTGACGCCCCGCCAGCCGCGATCGTGCGGCATGGCGGGGTCCTGCGGGTGACAAGCGATCCTCACCTTAGCCTCCTCCGCCACCGGCACGATTTTCTTCAAAAAATAGCTGATACGGTCCCAGTAAATCTCCTCGGTGATGCGTCCCGCCTCCGTCAACGGTGGCTCCTGCACCGATTGGCTGTAGTCGAACGAGCTCATGCTCGCGCCGCCACGCCCGATGGTGCGCTCGGTCCGCACCACCCCGATGAATGTGAGATTATATTTCACCATCGGAATGCCCACCTTGCCGCAATTGCGGATCATCTGGCAAAACGCTTCGAGCGTGCGATCGCGCTCTGGATCCTTCGCCAGCATGATTTCCGGGTGCTCCGAGCGCGTGATGTAGCCCGAACTCAACGGCAACGGCACGCAGTCGAGCGCGATACCGAACGACTCGACGTGCTTCCGCAAACGCGTGAGGCCCTCCACACTCCAGGAGTCGTCGAGGTTACTGCCGAGTTTTCCACTGCAGATATTCTTCACGCCGAACGCCGCGAGCGCGCGCAACGTCGTTTCCGAATGGTCGTGCTGATGTCCGGCGTGCATCCGCACCGGCGCGCGCTCGCGCTTGATCTCCGCCGCTGCCAGCTTGGGAGCTGCTGCACCGAGACCGGCTGCCGCGGCGCCGACCGCGGACTGCGCGAGAAAACGGCGCCGGGACACCAAGGTCGAGGGGGACACACTCATATCGGGGTTGGGGTGCATCGACCACTCCTCCTCGCGGAACTCTGAGTCAAACGGATAGTTGCCCGCCACGGCCGGCCGCCTCCCGGGCGATCACACGTTTTCGGCTCAACGCATCCGATTTTCCGCCCCAGCGCAGGTTCGCCGTTGCGTTCCCGACCAACCGCGCGGAAAGAATTTAATCCACCCCATGCGCCCCGTTCCCCGTTTCCTCTCCCTGCTCGGCCTCACTCTTTGCGCCGCGCTGCTTTCCAACCCTCTCGCCGGCGCGGACAAGAGGATCCTGCTCATCGCCGGACCGCCGAGCCACGGACCCGGCCTGCATGAATACAATGCCGGCGTCCTCCTCCTGCAGAAATGTCTCGCGGCCACACCAGGGCTGAAAGTGGACGTCGCGTTGAATGGCTGGCCGCTCTCGCCCACGGCGCTCGATGGAGTTGACGCCATCTTGATCGCCTCCGACGGCGGCGCGAAACACATCCTGCTCCCGGACGATCGACTCGCCGCCGTCGACCGGGTCGTGCGCAAAGGCGCCGGTTTGGGCTTCCTTCATTACGCCGTGGAACCCACCAAGGAAAAGGGCCAGGCCGAGTTCTTGCGCTGGGTCGGCGCAGCCTTTGAAACGCACTGGTCGGTGAACCCGCACTGGGATGCGGCATTCACCGCGCTGCCCAACCATCCCGTCACCCGTGGCGTGAAGCCGTTCACGATTCGCGACGAATGGTATTTTCACCTGCGCTTCGCCGAGGGCTTGAAGGGCGTAACCCCGCTGCTCGCCGCACTCCCTCAGGGCGAAGGCATCACGAAACGTCCGGACGGCCCACACTCCGGCAATCCCGCGATGCGTGCATCCGTCGCGCGCGGCGAAGCCCAGACCGTTGCGTGGGCGTTTCAGCGCCCCGACGGCGGCCGCGGCTTCGGCTTCACCGGCGGCCATTATCACTCCAACTGGGCCGACGAAAACTACCGCAAGCTCGTGCTCAACGCGCTGCTCTGGCTCGCCAAAATCGAAGTGCCGGCCAACGGCGTCGCCTCGACGATCACGGCCGCCGACCTCGCCGCCAATCTCGATCCGGTCGATCCGACCACGAAGAAAAAGCTGCCACTGCCTCAAGCAGTCGCGAAGTAATCGAAATCCGGTTACGCCGAAGCCGGCCTTGACACTCGTCCCGCCGCCCGACTTCCTCCGCGTTCGTTCATGAATCTTTCCGGCACGACGATTACCCAGGCCCGCGCCCACCTCTCCGTGGTCGCAGTCTCCGTCGTAGCAGTCGTCTCCGTCATTACCGACGCGCCGAGAGGGTTCTAAACGTCCAAAAGACTTTTTGCCCCTCCGGTGCCACACCGGAGGGGCTTTTTTTTGCCTCCTCGGTGCCGCAGTGGAGCGGGCGCTCAACCGCCCATGAATACGCCCACCACCCGTCCGCATCTCCGCCCGCAACGCAGCGAGCCGGAGCTGCCTCGTCACCGCACTGAGTCGCCTGCCCCCTGGCCGGCCGTGAGCCCCTGGCGGCCGGTGCGCGCCGTCCACGATCTTCTTGTGCCGAATCCGCGCCCGGACCTCACCACGGACCTGCGCACGCTGCGGATGATCGAGGCGGGATGAGCAGGGCGCGCCCTTTATTCGCGCGCCGACGCGGGGTGAGACCGGGAGACCGCGCGGTGTCTCCGCTTTTCCGCGACAACCGCGGCTCCGTCAGTCGTGCCCGCCGCGGTAGTTCTTTTCCCCGACTTTCAGCGCGAACGGCAGCCGGTTCTCTTTCGGCGGCAACGGACACGTCGAGAACGGCGTGAAGGCGCACGGTGGGTTCTCCGCAAGATTGAAATCCAACACGATTTTATCCGCGCCCTCCTTCGGCCACGGCACGTAGAGGAAGCGGCAGCCGCCATACGTTTCCTTCCCGCTCGTGGTATCTGAGATCACGAAAAACAAAGGCACATCGCGGCCTTCGTCGATGGGCAGTAGCTCGTAAGTTTTGCCGTCGCGCTCGAAGACCGCCTTGCCCGGCACCGGCTCCGGCGCCGTCTGCCCCAGCATGGTGGTGATGGGCACGAGGCGCGATTTCTCGAAGGGCACCCAACGCGCCTCGATCCGCCACGAGGGATCGATTGGAAAATAATCGAGCCCGACAAAGTGCGTGCGGCGACGCGCCGCGCTGTCCTTCACGCGCAACGCTTTTTTGCCCCCGCGATCCACGGCAAACAACGTCACCGTGCCCGCGGTCACCAAAGTCGGCTTCCGTGGCTCGCTCCATTTTAACTCCCCCTTTTTTTTCGGCTCGCCGTCGATACGGATATCCGTGTTCGGCGCCACGTCGATGGTCACCACCTTGCCGTCGGCGGCGACTGTCACGATGCCGACGCGCGCCGGGCCGGCGGCGATCACGACGTCGTTGTCTTTAGCGCTCCCGACCGAGTTGGGGCCTTCCTTCAAAAAGTGCAGCCCCACCAAAGTCAGCCAGCCATCAGGCAGCTGTAGCTTGGCCAACCGCTCCGCGCGCGCGGCCTCCACTTTGGCGGAGTGCGTCGTCGCGCCCGCCGCAACGGCGCTCACGACAGCGATGATGGAGAGAAGAACGAGGCCCAGTTTCCGCGACGCGCGCATGGCCGCACGCTGCGAAATCCGGCGGCGGTTGCAAGACGCCGCCGTCGCCTTACTTCATGATCGAATAGACGCTGGCAAAGTCATCGGTCCACAGCGGCGAATTTTTCGCGCTGCCATCCGCGGCTTCGGCGGCATCGCGGATGCGGTCGTTTTCCAAAAACGCCTTGTTCTTTGTCACCAGCATCCAGGTCGTGGCGTAAACCCACCACTCCGGCTCGTGGTCGTCGGAAATGCTCACCACGTGCAGCCCAAAATGCTCCGCGAGCTTTTCCACCACGGGACGCAGGTTGAGGTAGCGATTGGAAATGTGCACCGCGATCACGCCGTCCGGCTTGATCTGGCGGAGATAAATCTCGAACGCTTCACGTGTCAGCAAATGCACCGGGATCGCATCGCTGCTGAACGCATCCAGCGCGAGGAGGTCGAATTTCTGGTCCTGTTTCGCGGCGAGCTCACGTTCCATCATCAGCCGCGCATCCCCCATCACGACGTCGAGCTTCGCCTGGGAATACTCGAGATACTTGAACTGCGAGCGCGCCAACTGCTCAACCGCGGGATTGATTTCGTAGATGCGCAGGTAGTCGTCCTTGCGGCCGTAAACCGCCAGCGTGCCCGTGCCCAATCCGACGAGCCCGAGCCGCCGCGGCCCCTCCGGGAGAT
>JANPIT010000169.1:0-11354 GCA_031425115.1 Opitutaceae bacterium
CCCCGCCGCGCCGTTGCGTAAACCGCCTACGATAAACAAACCACCATCCCATTTCCCCCGGGCGCGGGCTGGGGGGGGACGCCTGGCCCTACCCGACGGACGGCGGCCTACCGCCCGTTTACCGCAGCGTCGAGAACGCCAGACTCACGGCGAAACCGAGAAACAACACGCCCAGCGCGCGATCGATCCAATAGCCGTGCCGGAGAAATTTCCGTCGCACGCGCTCCTGCGTAAAGAGCACGGACACGAGGCTGAACCAGCCTGCGGTCGCGATCGCCATCCAGAGTCCGTAACCGGCCTGCACGAGTTTCGGCGTCCGCGGATCGATGATCATCACGAAGAGGGAGATGAAAAACAGGGTCGCCTTGGGATTGAGCGCATTGGTCAGAAATCCCATCGCAAACGCCCCGCGCCCACGCATCGCCGGCGTATCCGTTATCTCAGCACCAGCGGACCCGGCGCCCGCCGCCGGGCCCCCGCCGACCTCGGCTGGCGGCCGGGCGCGCAGCGACTGCACGCCAATCCAGGCGATATAGGCCGCCCCGGCGTATTTCACGACATTGAACCAGAGCTCCGAGCTGCGGATCAAAAGCCCGATGCCCAGCAGCGAATACGTCACATGCAGCAGGATCGCGGTGCCGACGCCCAGGCTCGTCCAAACCGCGGTCCGCCGGCCGTGCTGGATGCTCTGCTTGAGGACGATCGCGAAATCCGGACCCGGGCTCGCGACGGCGAGCAGATGCGCCAGCGCCACTTGAGAAAACTCCACCCAATAGTCCTGCTGCATCAGCGGCACGCCAACGTCACAGCGCGCCCTGCTTGAAAATCGGATCCGCGATCATCTTATCGAAGTGCTTGCCGTCGACGAAAGCGCGCACGTTGCGATGCTCGGGAAACCGCTTGTCCGTCTTCTCCAGCATGGCACGCGCCTCGTCGGTCCGACCGAGCAGCGCCAGGACCTGCACCTGCTTCAACCAAGCCTCGACGTCTTTTTTCGCCTCGTCTTTCGCTGCCGCAGAGAAGGCAGCCAGAGCGCCCTCATACGCGGCTTTCGCGCCGGCCTTGTTGCCGAGTCGCACCCGCATCGACCCGAGGCTGATCCAATAAACGCCAGTATCGGGCGTCAGCTGCACCGCCTTCGTCAACAGTCCTTCCGCGCGGGCCCAATCCCGCAGATTCATCGCAAAACCCGCTTCCGCCACGATATGCTCGGCTTCTTTGCGTTGAAGTTCAGTGACGGGTTTCGGCTTGGGCTTGCAGCCAGCGCCACCGATGAGCGCTGCGACGCAGAAGGCGATGAGTCCGAAGCGCGTGAAGTTCATCGATGGGCGATGCAAAGCGGAATAAGTCCGCTGGTCAACGCGGGCGACGCCCCCACCGTCCCATCGATTTTCACAGTGTCACCTAATAGGTTACAGTGAGCGCCCGCTTCCCCGGGGACAGGCCACCGAGTGTAACCTATTAGGTGACATTACGAATTCGGAGGCGGTGCGAAAGTTGTTCCAATTCGTGCTGCAGGGGGCGGCGATCAAGCGGCATCGCCTCACATGTCCGGCGGCACGTTCGCGATCGCTTCCTCGATGGTGGTGAGGCCTTCCTTCACCTTGAGGAGACTGTCCTGGTGGAGCGTTTTCATGCCGCCGCGCTGCGCGATGCGCTTCAATTCGGCGGACTCCGCCTCCTTGTTGATCGCGTCGACCAGCTCCTCGTTGCTCACCATCAATTCATGGATGCCCACGCGACCTTTGTAGCCATTGCCGCCGCATTTCGGGCAGCCCTTGGGGCTGTGCTTGAAGATCTGTCCGGACCACCCGATCGCGCGTTCGATGATTTCCTTTTCGCGGCCCTCCGGCGTGTAGGCGACGCGGCAGGTCTTGCACACACGGCGCATCAGGCGCTGCGCGCATACGCAGAGCAACGACGATGAGACCATGAACGACTCCACCCCCATCTCGGTAAGACGCGACACGGTCGTCGGCGCATCGTTCGTGTGCAGCGTCGAGATCAGTAAGTGACCCGTGAGCGCCGCTTCAACGGCGATGCCGGCGGTCTCCTTGTCGCGGATTTCGCCCACGAGAATGATGTCGGGGTCCTGGCGCAAAAACGCGCGCAACGCCGTCGCAAACGTGAGTCCGATCTGCCGATGCATCTGCATCTGATTCAGACCGGGCAGCGTGTATTCGATGGGATCCTCGGCGGTGCGGATGACGATGTCCGGGGTGTTGATCTCGTTGAGCGCTGAATAGAGCGTCATCGATTTGCCCGAACCGGTCGGCCCGCAGTGCAATATCATCCCGTAAGGCTGGCGGATGCACTCGCGATACTTCGCGAGATTCTCCTCGGAGAAACCAAGCGCCGGCAGCGGCAGCGTTGTCTTTTGCTTGTCGAGAATACGCATGACCACGCCTTCGCCGTGATTCAGCGGCGCGGTGGACACGCGCAAGTCGAGGTCGATGTTCTTCTTCGTGTATTGCTTAAAGATGATACGTCCGTCCTGCGGCAACCGGCGCTCCGAGATGTCGAGGTTGCACATGATCTTCAGGCGCGCGATCAGCGCGGGACCGACCTTCTTCGGCAGGCGCAGCTTCTCGCTGCAAATACCGTCGATGCGGTTGCGGACGATCACTTCCTTTTCCTGCGGCTCGATGTGAATGTCGGAGGTGCCGGAGAAATACGCGTCCTCGATGATGCGGTTCGCGAGCTGGATGATGGGGCCGGACTCCTCGTTGACGTCCTCCTCCTTCAATTCGCCGTCGCTCGAGCCTTCGCCGTATTCGGCGCCAATCTGCATCACGACGTCGTCGAAACCCGACGCCTTGTCCTGCCCCTTGTTAAACTTATCCTTGATGTCTTTCTCGCGCGCCAGGAGCCGGACGACCTGCTTGCCGGTCATCTCTTGAATTTTAGTCGGGAGCGTGACCTCGAAGGGATTGGCAAAAGCCACCAACAGCATCTCGCCGACCTGCCCCACGGGCATCACGAGATTCTCCTGACAGAATTCCTGCGGGATCCGCTCGAAGGTCTGCGGCGTCACGCGGTAGTGCGCGACGTTGTAGGGCGAGAGGTTCAACGCCCGGGCTTTGGCCACCAGGCACTGGAACGCGCTGACCTTGAATTCTTCCTGCAGGAGCTTATCGAGCGCATCGCCGCTCAGATCATCCGTGCGCGCGCCGAGCGCGGACCGCTGGTCCTTGTCGAGCCGGCCCATTTCCCCGAGCTTCGACACAATCTGAAGTTGGATTTTTCCGAGCGGCATAACGTTATTTTACCGCGGCTGCGGGTGGCGGAGTGGCCGAAGTGGCAAGCACCGCGGCCGCAGTGGCCGCCGCGGCGGCCTTCGTCGCGGCTGCCGCAACTTGCGCGGGCTCGGTGGCGTGTTTCTCGAGATAATCCGCGATCGCCTCCAGCGTAGTCCCGAACCAGAGGATCGGACCACTGAGTTGCTTCTCCCAAAACGCGCGCACTGCCGGACTCAGGTAGTAGGCGGTCGCCACGAAATGAAACTCCTCCTCGCGGTCGAAGGGCACGGACCACGTCGCCCAACACGCGCCGGCATCGAGATTCTTTTTGCAATCATCCGGCACCTCGTAATCACGCAGGTCGACCAGCCCCACCCCATCGGACTCGACCAGGTGATGCAGCACCTCGTCCTCCTTCAGCACCTTCATATCATAAGCGAGGATACCGAGGATCGTGCAGGCCCGCGGCTGGTCGCCCGACACCACCTCGATGAATTTCTCGTTCGCCGTTTCCAGATCCTCGATCTTCACGAGGTTATGCTCAACGAGCTGCGCGCCCAGCAGCCGGTTGGCGCGCATCAGAAGGGGGCGATGTTCTTTCGACAGCATATCAGGGCAGAGCTAGTTGGCTCAGGTCTCCGCCGCCTGCGACGCTTTTTCCACGGCGCGGAATTTGATGACCCGTTTTAACAACTCTTTTTTCAGTTTGTCCAAACCATCGCCCGTGAGGCAGGAAATTTCCAGGAGATCGGTCGTCTTGTAGCGGGCTCTGAATTTTTTCAAGTGCGCGGCGGACTCGGGCACATCCATTTTGTTCGCAACGACGAGACGCGGCTTGGTGAGCAACTTTTTGTCGTAGAGCTCCAACTCGTGCAGCAGGTGTTTATAGTCGCCACGCGGATCGCGCGCATCGGTGCCCGCCATGTCGACGAGGAAAATCAGCAACGCGCAGCGCTCGATGTGCCTCAGGAAGCGGTGGCCGAGACCTTTGTTGTCGTGGGCACCCTCGATCAAGCCCGGCACATCGGCGAGCAGCAGCCGGCGGTTGCCCTTCTTTTCGTCAAGGTAATCGATCACGCCGATCTGCGGATGGAGCGTAGTAAAGGGATACGCCGCCGTCTTCGGCCGGGCTTTCGTGATACGACCGGTTAGCGACGACTTGCCCGCGTTGGGAAAACCCACGAGCCCAACATCGGCGATGCTTTTGAGGATAAGGCGATAGGCGCCTTTCTCTCCCTCGTGACCGGGATTGGCGCGCTTGGGGGCGCGGTTGGTCGACGTCTTGAAATGCGTGTTACCCCAGCCGCCGTTGCCACCTTTGCAGAGGACGATCTGCTGGCCCTCGGCGATGACTTCGGCGACCGGTTTATCGGTGGCGAGATCGATCACGACGGTGCCGAGCGGCATCCGCATGATGCACGGCTTGCCGTCGCGCCCGTGACAATCCGCGCCTTGGCCGTGTTCGCCTCGCTCGCCGCGCCAATGGGGCTGATACTTGTAATCGATAAGGTTGTTGGTGTTAACGTCGCCCATTAGGATCACGTCACCCCCGCGCCCACCATCGCCGCCGTTGGGTCCGCCCCACGGCTCATATTTTTCCCGGCGGAAGCTGATAGCCCCGCGGCCACCATCACCAGCCGCGAGCTTTACGGTGCATTCATCGACGAACATCGCGCCCACGATGCAGAAGGCCGGGCGTTTGCCAAGGGGTCACAGCAGAGTGCGAAACTCATGGGGTGCGAGCCCGGCGTCCTTCGCGATCGCGCCCATCGTTGCCGCCCGAATAGGGTTATGGCGCGGGATCACCAATATGCGGCCGCTGTCGCGCGCCATAATCGTATGTTTTCCTTCGCGAATGATCCTGTAGCCGAGTTTGGCCAAGACTCGCACCGCCTCCCGATGGCTAACATCAGGGATCTCAGGCATGACTAAACGCCGGTCAGCTCCACTTCGCGCATCAACGCCCCCTCTTCGGCGAGAAGTTGCTCCTTTACCTCGAGGTATTCGCGGATCGCTTCGCGGATATTCACCAAGGCCTCCGCTTCCGTATCGCCCTGAGAATGACAGCCGGGGAACACCGGACAGCTCACCGACCAGCCGCCTTCAGACGGAATCAGCGCAACCCGATATTTCATGAACGAAACGGAAGCCGTCCCCACGCGCAGGTCAAATCACAACGAGATCCGAATCCCCTTCCGCAAATACGTCGGCACGTCCAAATCCTGGCCATCGTAGAGATTGCGGTCGGTCTTCTCGAAATGGCCGCGGCTCTCCACTTCGCCGAAGCCAAACTCTTCCTGTGAGGGCTTCTGCGAGTGCGCCATTTTCAGATCGAGCTCCAGCGTCGGCCGGGGCGCATTCGCGGCGGTGTGAGCGGCAGGCGTCTCGGAACGGGGCGCGGCTGGCGCCACTGCCGGAATTTTTGCCTTCCCCGGCGCGACGATCGAGCGCCGCGGTGGCATGCCGCGGCCCCCCATATCACTGGTGCCGATCACGCAAATTTCCACGCGGCCCGCGAGGTCTTCGTCGATTACCGCTCCCATGATGATGTGCGAGTCGCGGCCAAACTGATCGGTGATCGACGTCATGATGTCGTTCACCTTGGGCAAAGTCAGATCCGCTCCGCCGATGATGTTCACCAGCAGGCGATCGGCTTTGCGCGAAAAGTCCGGCGTATGCAGCAGCGGGCACAGCTTGAGACTCGCGATCGCATCCGGCACCGCGTTCTCGCCTTGCCCTGAGCCGAGACCGAACAAGGTCTTGCCGCCGCGCTGGTTGAACGCCTGGCGCAGCGTCGCGAAATCGAGATTGATCAGGCCGGTCTTGAACAGCATCGACCAGATCGACCGCACGCCGCGACCGATCCACTCGTCCGCCCGCGCAAACGAATCGAGCACGGTCTCGTTGTCCGCCGACTCCTGCAGCAGCACATCGTTCGGGAGCGGAATCACTGCATCGCACACCTGACGCAGCGCGCGCAGGCCTTCCTCGGCCTGTTTCAACCGACGGCCGCCTTCGAAGCTGAAAGGCATCGTGACAAACGCGATCACGAGTGCGCCGGCCTCCGCCGCGATCTCCGCAACCACCGGGGCCGCGCCACTGCCGGTTCCGCCCCCTTCGCCTGCGATCAGGAACACGAGGTGACAATCCTTCACGACTTTGGCGATTTTCTCGCGGTCGGCCTCCGCCGCCTCGCGGCCGAGATCAGGATCGCCGCCGGCACCGAGCCCGCGCGTCACGCCCATGCCGATGAGAATCTTGTCCTGCACGGGCGAACTCGCCAGCGCCTGATGATCGGTATTGATCACCGCGAGCTGCAGCCGCTCGAGGTTTTCCATTTTCAGACGATCGACCGCGTTGGAGCCGGCGCCGCCGACGCCCACCAGCTTGATCGCGATATTCCGGTCGGTGAGCAGCGAGTGCTCGAGAGGCAGTTCGTTGAGATTCATGGTGCGCGACCTCGGTTAGGCGTGAGTGAAGAGGCGTTTCATCCCGGTGAGAAAACTGCTGCCCCGGCGCGTCGGCGTGGATTTTTCGCTGTGCGCACTGACGCCATAATAAAGCAGCCCGAGCGCCGTGTGGTAACCGGGATCGCGCAGATTTTCGCTCACCCACGTCGGGGTTTCGCCGAGGTGGGCGGGCACTCCGAACACTTTCGCCGCCGCATCCGCGATACCCGCGAGTTTGGCGGTGCCACCTGTGAGCACAACGCCTGACGCGCAGGTCTCCGGCGAGAACGCGTTGCCGAGTTTTTTCTTCACCACTTCGAGCAACTCCCACACCCGCGCCGAGGTGATCTGCTCGATCGCCTGCTGCGGGAACTGCCGGTCCCCGATCGCAAAATTTCCGTCGAGCCAAACTTTCTGCGCCTTGTCTTTCGTCTGCACGTTGGCGCGGCCGAAGCGCAGTTTCAACTTCTCCGCCTGCCCGTCCGTGAGCCGCAGCCCGATGCTCAGATCGTTCGTGAGATGCGTGCCGCCGACGGGAATCACGCCCGTGGTGTGCGGCGCGCCATCGCGGTAGAGGACAAAGTCCGTCGTGCCCGCGCCGATGTCGATCGCGAGCACGCCGTGCTGTCGCTCTTCGGCACTCGTGATCATGTGACCCGACGCGAGACTCGCCAGCACCAGCTCGCGCACCTCGAGGTTGAAACCGCGGATCACGTGCAGGTTGTCCGCGAGGCGCTGCTCCTGACCATGCACGGTCCAGTAGCCGACCTCGAGACGCTGGCCCGTGATGTTTTCGGGCGAACCGGGAATCAACTGACCATCGACGCGAAAGGGGCGGCGGATGTTATGCACGACCATTCGGCCGGTCGGCAGCTCCTTCGACTTGGCGAGATCGCACACCATGCGCACATCGCCCGGCTCGATCATGTTGTCGGAAGCCTTCACGTTCACGGAAGCCTCGTTGTAGAAACCCTCCAGGTGGCCGCCCGTCTGCGCGAGGAACACCAGATCGATACGCTCACCGGCATCGCGCTCCGCCTGCTCGAGCGCGCTGTGCGTGGAATCGCTCGCGGCCTTATAGTCGACGACGGTGCCCTTGATCATCCCGCGCGACGAACATTCGCCGCGACCGATGATGGCGAGCTCGCGGCCGTTGTGCTCACCGACAAGGACGGTGATTTTCGAGGTGCCGATTTCGACGGCGCCGATGAAGGTGGTTTTAGAGCTCACGTTTGGAAGACGACTGGGAACCGGGCAGTGCAGGAAAGAATGGGACCATCGCACCCTTCGGGAGGTCGGGCTTCGCTTCGATCGCAGCGGCGAGCGGCTCGATCATTACCGGGACTTCGCGGCCGAGCGACAGGTCGATCCGCGCGCGCGTCTGCGGCAGGCGCAGACGCCGCTCCATCACGTAATCGAGATTCGCCAGCTGCACGAAGAACACACCCTTCGCGCTAAACACGATCGTCGTGTGATCGCGCGTCGTGATCTCGATCTCGTTGTCCGATTCGAGGCGGGCCAGCGAAACGTTTTGCCACGCAAGGTAGAGATGCTCCGCCGCGAGCTGCGCATCGGTCAACAGGCGCGCGACCTCGTTCATCCGCGCCACCGGTTTGAAACCCGTGCCTTCGGGCGTGAGGGTCACGCCCGCGAGCCACGGCAGCGTGGCGATCATCGCGGGATCGAAACCCGACCCGGCAAAAACCACACCATCGCGCGCGACCAGGAGATCGCGAATCAGTCCGTGCCCCACGCGCACGCGAGCGACCGGCGTGCGCTCGGTGACCTGCACGATGAGCCGATCCGGAAACACGCGGGTCAGGCTCGCGGTCAACACCTGCTCATCCGCGAGCACGCGCGCCCGCAGGCGTTCGAGATCGATTTCGAGCAGCGACACCCGCGCCGGCAGCTCGAGCGTGCGCGCGAGCCACGCGCCATCCAACACGCCATCGCGCGTGGTGCGAAGCTCGGGCGCCTTCATGGGCACCGTCTTGGCCACCGCGGCGATTTTCGGTGAGGTGCGGCGCAACGACAACGCCACCATGTAGGCACCCCACGCCAACCCGCTCAGCACCGCGATCAGCGCGGTCGCCCTCGCGCCTTGCAGCACCCGGCGCCACCGGCCGCCGCGCGACATTGCGCGCGGTTTCACCGGCTGGGAGATTTCTCTCCAGCTGCGGGCGGCAGGGACGTGTGCGAGATCTTGGTTCACGAATTAGGCACGAACGAAAGGCAGCGGCGCGGCCCGAAAACGCTCCAACGCCGGCGACACCAGTTCCCGAACCAGTCCCGTAAAATCCAGCCCGGCGCAGCGCGCGCTCATCGGCAGCAGACTGGTTTCTTTCATGCCGGGCAGCGTATTTATTTCCAGCAAATAAAGGCCTTTTTCAGAGGAGATGAAGTCGACGCGCGCGTAGTCGCGACAGCCGCACGCCGCGAAGGCCTGCTCCGCTGCGCGTTGCGCCGCCACCGTGACGGCGGGCTCGAGCGGCGCGGGCGCGAAATACTCCGTCATGCCCTTCGTGTATTTGCTCGTGAAATCGTAGACTCCTGACTTTGGCCGGATCTCCACCACGCCCATCGCCTTCCCGTGGAGCACGCCGATCGAAAGCTCACGGCCAATGATGCGCTGCTCGATCAGCCAGCTCCCCGCCGTGATCGCGGCGAGCTTCGCCGCCATCTCGGCGCGGCTCGCCACCAGCGCGAGGCCGACACTGCTGCCCTCGCTATTCGGTTTCACCACGAGATTCTCGCCAAGTTGCGCGACCACCGCGTCCGCAGTCGGTTTATTGGCGGCTTCAAACGAAACTCCCGCTGCCACCTGCACGCCCCGCGTCGCCACCGCTAGTTTTGTGGCGGTCTTGTCCATCGTGAGCCGGCTGCTCGCGGCATCGCAGCCCGCGTAGTGAACTCCCGCGCGGTCGAGGAGCTGCTGCATGCCGCCGTCTTCGCCAAAGGTGCCGTGCAGCGTGGAAAACACGATGTGGCGCGCGGGATCGACACCCGCCGGAATCGCATCCGCCGTGACCTCGAAGAGCCGCGTCGGAAACGAGCGCGCCAGGGCGAGCGCCGAGGCGCGACCGGAGCCGAGCGAGACTTCGCGCTCGGCCGACGTGCCCCCGGCAAATACAGCGATGGTGGGTATAATCATTTTAGATTTTGGATTCCCGATTTTGGATCTGCCAGAGCATGCGCGCCAACGTCTGTGCAGCCCGCCGCTTTCCCCCCAATCTAAAATCCATAATCAAAAATCCAAAATTCATAGAACGTCTGCCCAGTTCCGGCCGTAGAGCAGCACCTCCGGCTGCAGGTCCACCCCTTTGTTCTCGCGCACCCGCGCCCGGATGCGGCGCACGAGTTCGAGCACATCCGCGCCCGAGGCGTGACCGCGGTTCACGATGAAATTCGCATGCACCGTCGAGACTTCGGCGTCGCCCACGCGTTCGCCCTTGAGCCCGCTTTCGTCGATCAAGCGACCGGCCGAGCTGCCCGGCGGATTTTTGAAAATGCAGCCCGCGCTCGGCTCTCGTGGCTGAGACTCGTGCCGTTTTTTCCGATACACGTCAATCTGGCGGCTCACCGCTCCCGCTTCCGCCTGGGCCGCGGGCCGGAGCAGCGCCCCCAGGGCGACGGCGTGCTGCAGCTCGGCGCAGTGCCGGTAGTCGATGTGCATTGCGGACTTCGACAGTGTCGTCAGCTCGCCCGCGAGCGACATCACCTGCACCTCCTCGACGACGTCAAACATCCAGCCGCCCATTGCACCCGCGTTCATCCGCAGCGCGCCGCCGATGTTGCCGGGAATCCCTTCGAGAAACTCGAAACCAACCAACCCGGCTTTCGCGGCGAGTCCGCAGAGGTTCTTCAAACGCAGCCCCGCGCCGACCCACACGCGGCCATCGCTGCGCGGCTCAAACGCTGCCCACGCTTCATGCGCGAGCGACACCACGAGGCCATCCACCCCTTCGTCGGGCACGATGAGATTCGAACCGCGGCCGAGGAGAAACACCGTGACGCCGCGCGACGCTGCCGTGCGCAGAATCGTTTGCAAATCCGCGACCGAGGCCGGCTCTGCGTAAAGTCGCGCAGCGCCGCCCACGCGCATCGTCGTTTTCGGCGCGAGCGGCTCTTCGCGTTTCACGCGCGAGGCCGGAGCCAGGCCGCGTTGCAACGCCGCGAAATGCTCGTCCCACGCGTGCGCGGATGCAGCGCCGATCGCCGACGACCGGTTCGCAACGCTTGCACCGGTCGCCCCAGCAGACACATCGTCAGATGCGAAGAGCAGAGAAGTTGCGGTGGGTCTCATGCCGGAAAAAAGTCAGGGCCGCGTGCTTCAGGCGGCGGCCGCTTGCACCGCGGCGCGGGTGGGCTCACGACCGGCGATGTGCTGAAGGTCGGCGAGCATCAGATCGAGCGAGTTCGCCCGATCCATGCGCTGCAGGTTGCCGCGGAACTTGCGCAGCAGCCAGTCATTGAAAATCACGTCGAGCACTTCGGCCGACAACTCCCCGACTCGCGTCTGGGGCACGACGATTCCGCCGCCCTGCCGCTCGAAAAACGCTGCGTTCGCCCGCTGATGATCGTCTGCCGCCTGCGGATACGGCACGAGGATCGCGGGCGTCTCGCAACGGATCAGCTCCGCCAGTGTGCCCGCGCCCGCGCGTGACAC
>JANPIT010000170.1:0-2212 GCA_031425115.1 Opitutaceae bacterium
GCTGCGCGCTCGACGAGGGAGAGTGAGAAAAGACGCGCGAGTGGGGCGAGCAAGGGTGAAGCGCGGATGGTTTCGGCCATTGCTGAAAACGGCTTCGTCGGTTCCTCTTTCCTGCGCATGAACCCCTCCAAGCCGTCATCGCGTCGTTCATTTCTGGAAAAACTCTCGCTAGGGGCAGCGGCGCTTTCGCTCACCGCGCAGACGCGGGCGCAGCCCGCAGCACCGGGGAAAAAACTCGGCCTCGCCGTCTGCGGCCTCGGGGGCTACGCGACTGGCCAACTCGCGCCGGCGCTGCGGTTGACGCAGCACTGCGAACTGCGCGGCGTGGTCACCGGCTCGAAGGAGAAAGGGCAGAAGTGGGCGAAGGACTTCGGGTTTCCCGAGAAGAATATCTACAGCTACGACACCATGGCGGCGCTCGCGGACAACCCGGACATCGATGTCGTTTACGTGGTCACGCCGAACGCGTTGCATCCCCAGAACACGATCGCGGCGGCGTGGGCGGGCAAGCACGTGATCTGCGAGAAGCCGATGGCCAACAACGTGCCGGACTGCAACGCGATGCTGGCCGCTTGTCGGGCAAACAAAGTGAAGCTTTCGATCGGTTACCGGCTGCAATTCGAGCCGCATTACATCGAACTGAAGCGACTCGCGCGGGAGAAAGAGTTCGGGCCATTCATCAAGATGAGCGGGGGATTGTCGTTCACGATGAACCGGATGCAGTGGCGCGCGCAGAAGGCGCTCGCGGGCGGTGGACCGTTGATGGACCTCGGCATTTACGCGGTGCAGGCGGCGTGCATGGCGGCGGGGCTGCCCACGGGTGTGGGCCGGGGCGATGTGACAATGGGCATCACGGCGCGAGAGCTGCCGAAGCAGCGGCCGGATTTTTTCCGCGACGTGGAGGAAACGATCGAGTGGACGATGGAGTTCCCGGGCGGCGCGAAAGGGGAATTCTCGACGAGTTACAACCAGGGCCTTGATCGCTTCCGCGCGGAGGGAGAAAAGGGCTGGATCGATTTCGCGCCGGCTTTTCCCTATGGCGGGCTGAAGGTGACGACGAGCAAGGGCCCGCTGAGTCTGGCGGTGCCGCCGAGCCAGCAGGCGGGGCAGATGGATGATTTCGCGCGCTGTATTAAAGAGAATCGCGACACGCCCGTGCCCGGCGAGATGGGGCGCCGCGACATGGTGATCATCGAGGCGATTTACGCGTCCGCGGCTCAGGGTGGAAAGCGGATCGAAGTGAAGGTGTAGAGGGTGGACACCGTTGGCATCAGGAACCAAGGCTTGTGACTATGACCTCGGATATTCGCTGGAAGCAGCGTTTTCAGAATTTTGAGAGAGCCTACGATCTCTTGCGGGAGGCATTGCAACATGGACCGAAGGCTTTGTCCCCGCTCGAAAAAGAGGGAGCTGTTCAACGGTTCGAGTATACGTTCGAGCTGGGTTGGAAGACGGTGAAAGATTTCCTGGAGGCGGGCGGACTGGCGATCGCTCCGGTCACACCCCGGCAGGTTCTGAAAGAGGCTTTCGCCGCCAAAGTAATTGCCGATGGGCAAGTATGGGTCGACATGCTCGATCACCGAAATCTTCTCTCGCACACTTACGATGCAGTAAAGTTTGAGAAAGCGGTGGAAGCGATCGCGGCGCGGTATTTGCCTGCGATGGCAGAGTTGCAGCGCTATTTCTCGGAAAAAAACCGCCCATGAAACTGGCGCCATTGCAACCGTCGGAGCTGGTCATGATCGCGAAGGTCTTCGCGCGACATCCCGAGATTGCGGCCGTCAAGTTGTTTGGCTCGCGAGCCAAGGGAACGCACCAACCGTATGCGGACGTCGATCTGGTCTTGTGGGGTGAAGTCGACGCGCTGCGGGCGGAGTCGATCGCCGCGGAATTGGACGAACTGCCTCTTCCCTATCGCTTCGACGTGATGCCCTTCGCGGAAATCGAGTTACAGTCCTTGCGAGACCATATCGAACGCGTGGGTATTTCTCTTTACCCGATCTCGGCGGTCGCGAAATGAGAGTGAGGAACGCGCCAGAAGGAGTGGAGTGATCCGGGGCGGTCGTTTCCGCGACGCTCATTTCGTTTCGATTCCGCCGAAATGCGGCCTGGCCACGATGAGATGCCGCCGCGCGGTTACCGCTCGTGGCAGGAGCCGCGCTGGGAACGCCGCGGCGGCAGCCACATCTTTATCGAAGGCCGCTGGGGCCGT
>JANPIT010000171.1:0-7186 GCA_031425115.1 Opitutaceae bacterium
CGTTCCGCTCCCGCATCAAGGGTGTGTATTTTTCGATCCTCACGCAGGCGCTCACCTACGCCGCGTCGATCATGTTTTTCCGCAACAATCTCCTGCTCGGCGGCAACAACGGTTTCACCGACTTCAAATTTATCCTCGGCCACAACCTCGCCGCTCCCGCGACCGGACGCTGGCTCTACATCGCCACCGCCGTCACCGTCCTGCTCGCCTATCTGTTCTGCCGTTGGCTGAGCAAAACGAAATTCGGCCTCGTGCAGCAGGCGATTCGCGACGGCGAGAACCGCGTGCTCTTCAGCGGCTACGCCACGGCGCACTTCAAGCTCTTCATCTTCGTCGTCGCCGCGCTGATCGCCGCCGTCGGCGGCGCTCTCTACACGCCGCAGGTCGGCATCATCAACCCCGGCGAGATGCAAGCAGACAAATCGCTCGAAGCCGTCGTCTGGGTCGCTGTCGGTGGCCGCGGCACCTTGCTCGGGCCGATCGTCGGCGCCATCACTATCAACGGGCTGAAGAGCTGGGCGACCCGCGCGTATCCAGATCTCTGGCTCATCATCCTCGGCGGACTCTTCATCCTCGTCGTGCTCTTCCTCCCGGGCGGCATCGTCAGCATCCCCGCCCGGCTCAAGACGGTCTGGCAAAAAATCACGGGCAGCCGCACGCCTCGCGGAACCGACTCGACTCCGACCGCGCTTCCCACCCCAGAATCCGCCGCCGCCTCGACGAAGCCGTAGTCGGAAATCCGCAATCCCAAATCGGCAATCCGAAATCCAGATGCCCCACCCTCTGCTCAGCGTCGAGGACGTCTCGAAAACCTACGATGGCTTCAAGGCCATCACAAATCTCACTTTTTATCTCTACGAGGGTGAGCTCCGCACCGTCATCGGTCCCAACGGCGCCGGCAAATCCACGTTCTTCGATCTCATCACCGGCCGCGCCAAACCCGACCAGGGCAAGCTCGACTTCGGCACCAACCCGTCCGCGAGCCACGACCTCACCGAGCTCAACGAATACGAGATCAACCGACTCGGCATCGGCCGCAAATTTCAGACCCCGTCCGTCTACACGGAACACACCGTCTGGGACAACCTGGTCCTCTCCCTCAAGGGCCCGCGCGGTGTATTCGCTTCCCTGTTTCACCGCCTCAACTCCACGGATCGCGATCGCCTCGACGAAATCCTAAAAACCGTCCGCCTCGACGCCAAGCGCGAGTGGAAAGCCGGCCTCCTCGCCCACGGCGAGAAACAGTGGCTCGAGATCGGCATGCTCCTCGCGCAGGACCCGAAAGTGCTGCTCGTCGACGAACCCGCCGCCGGCATGACCGACGATGAGACCGATCGCACCGGCGATCTCCTGCTCTCCCTCGCCGGCAAGCACAGCCTCATCGTGATCGAACACGACATGGCGTTCGTGAAACAAATCGCCCGCAACGGCCAGGTGACCGTGCTCCACCAAGGCACCGTCCTCTGCGAAGGGAAATTCGACGAGGTGCAAGCCGACCAGAAAGTCCGCGAAGTCTACCTCGGCCGCGGCAAACACGGCACGCGATGAAAACCCAAACTCACCACGGAGACACAGAGACACGGAGAAATCCTTCCGCCTCCTGCCTTTCTCCGTGCCTCCGTGTCTCCGTGGTTAATCCATGACCGCCCTGCTCCAACTCTCCGGCATCGAAACCTACATCGGTGGCTCGCGCATTCTCCGGGGTGTCGACTTGGAGATCCATCCCGGCGAGGTCGTCGCCCTCATGGGTCGCAATGGCGTGGGCAAAACCACGACTCTACGCTCCATCACTGGCGTGCTGCCCGTGCGCACCGGCACCATCACACTCGATGGTCAGTCCATCGAAAAGCTTCCGATGGATGTCCGCGCTCGCGCTGGCATCGGCTACGTCCCGCAGGGCCGCGATATCTTCCCGCACCTCACGGTGGAAGAAAATCTCCAGGTCGGCCTCGTCGTCCACGGTCGCAAAGGCGCCGCCGCGAAAGCCGGTCTCGAACGCGTCTTCGCGCTTTTTCCTGTGTTGAAGGAAATGCTCTCGCGCAAAGGCGGCGTGCTCTCCGGCGGCCAGCAACAGCAACTCGCCATCGGCCGTGCGCTGCTCACAAATCCGAAACTCCTGATTCTCGACGAACCAACCGAAGGCATTCAGCCCTCCATCATCGAGCAGATCGGCGATACTCTGAAGAAGCTTAAAACCGAGGGCTTCGCCCCGAACCCGTCGCTCGAAATTCAGAACGCGATCAAGACGCTCAAGGCCGAGGGACAGCTCGCCATTCTCCTCGTCGAGCAATTCGTCGATTTCTGCCGCGAGTGCGCGGACCGTTTCTACGCGATGGATCGTGGCGTCGTCGTCATCTCCGGCCCCATCGCCACGCTCACCGATGAAGTCGTGAAAGAGCACCTGCAAGTTTGAAGAACTGAAAATCTTAATTCAGAACCCAGAAAGCCATGAACCCAATCTCCGATTCCTGGTTTCCTGGCTTCTGAATTAATTCCTCTTTCGCTGCATGCACCTCACCCCTCGCGAACGCGAAAAGCTTCTCATCGTCGTCGCCGCCGATCTCGCGCGTCGTCGGCAAAAACGCGGGGTGAAACTCAACTACCCCGAGTCGATCGCCATCATCACCTACGAAATCATCGAGGGCGCCCGTGACGGCCACTCCGTCGCCGAACTCATGAGCTACGGCACGACGATTCTTAAACTTGCCGACGTGATGGAAGGCGTCGCCGACATGATCCACGACGTCCAAGTCGAAGCCACTTTCCCTGACGGCACGAAACTCGTGACCGTGCATAATCCCATCAGGTGATTTTGGATTTTGGATTCTCGATTTGGGATTGCCCGATTCCTCCCCGCCGATCCGCCTCGAATCCAAAATCAAGAATCCGAAATCCAAAATCCTCCCATGATCCCAGGCGAAATCATTCCCGCTGAAGGCGAGCCGCTCCCGGCCAACCTCAATCTTGCAACGCTCACCGTCGACGTCACCAACACCGGCGATCGCCCGATCCAGGTCGGTTCGCACTATCATTTCTTCGAGACGAACACCGCGCTCCGCTTCGACCGCGCCGCGGCGCGTGGCTTCCGCCTCAACATCCCCGCCGGCACCGCCGTCCGCTTCGAAGCCGGCGATATTAAACGTGTCGAGCTCGTCGCCCTCGCCGGCCTCCGCGAAGTCTACGGCCTAAACGCGAAGATCAACGGCAAGCTCGATGGGAAAACACTTAATAAAACAAATCTGGAACTCAGGAAATCAGGAAAGAAGCGCTGAGCTTCCACCGTTTCATCCGTTCCTGAGTTCCTGATTTCCAGATTATTCCGATGCCTCTAAAACTTTCCCGCCGCCAATACGCCGAGATGTTCGGCCCGACCGTCGGCGACCGCGTGCGGCTTGCTGACACCGATCTCTTCGTTCAAGTAGAACGCGACCTTATCGCGGAGGGCGGTGGCTACGGTAACGAGATCAAGTTCGGCGGCGGCAAAGTCATCCGCGATGGCATGGGCCAGTCGCCTACCGCGCTCGACAAAGACTGCCTCGATCTCGTCATCACCAACGCCCTCATCCTCGATCCGATTTTGGGTATCATCAAAGCGGATATCGGGATCAAACACGGTGTCATCGTCGGCATTGGCCACGCCGGCAACCCCGGTATCCAGTCCGGCCTCGGCTCCGCCTACGCCGATCCCAAGACGAAAAAGAAACACTCGATGACCGTCGGCGCCGCCACCGAAGTCATCGCCGGCGAAGGCCACATCGTTACTGCGGGCGGCATCGACACCCACATCCATTTCATCTGCCCGCAGCAAATCGATGAAGCACTCAGTGCCGGCATCACCACGATGCTCGGCGGCGGCACCGGACCGGCACACGGCACGTTTGCCACAACCTGCACGCCCGGAAAATGGAACATGCACCGGATGCTCGAGGCCGCGGAAGCCTATCCGATGAACCTCGGCTTCCTCGGCAAGGGGAACTGCGGCACCGCCGCGCCGCTCCGCGAGCAGATCCTCGCCGGCGCCATCGGCCTGAAACTGCACGAAGATTGGGGCACCACGCCCGCCGCGATCGACGTGTGTCTCGGCGTCGCCGACGACTTCGACGTCCAGGTCGCGATCCACACCGACACCCTCAACGAGTCCGGTTTCGTCGACGACACCATCCGCGCCTTCAAAGGGCGCACGATCCACACGTTTCACTCCGAGGGCGCTGGCGGCGGCCACGCCCCCGATATCATTCGCGTCTGCGGCGAAGCCAACGTCCTCCCATCCTCCACGAACCCGACGCGTCCTTTCACCGTGAATACGATCGATGAGCACCTCGACATGCTCATGGTTTGCCACCACCTCGATTCCAAGATCCCGGAGGATGTCGCCTTCGCCGAGTCCCGCATTCGCCCCGAGACGATCGCGGCCGAGGACTGTCTCCACGACCTCGGCGCCATCTCGATGATGTCCTCCGATTCGCAGGCGATGGGCCGCATCGGCGAAGTCATCATTCGCACCTGGCAGACCGCGCACAAAATGAAGACGCAGTTCGGCGGCCTCGCCGATCCGAAGGGAAAACTTCACGCAGCCGCCGACAACTTCCGCGTGCTCCGCTACCTCGCCAAATACACCATCAACCCGGCGATCGCCCACGGCATCAGCCACATCGTCGGTTCGCTCGAAGTCGGCAAACTCGCCGATCTCGTGATCTTCAAGCCCGCGCTCTTCGGCGTAAAACCCGAGACCATCCTCAAAGGCGGCTTCATCGCCTGGGCCAACATGGGTGACCCGAACGCCTCGATCCCTACGCCGCAACCCACGTTTTACCGTCCGCAATTCGGCGCCGCCGGGAAAGCGATCGCGTCGACGACCATTACCTTTGTGAGCGAGGCCTCGCTCACCAAGGGCAAGCTTCGCGACCTCGGCCTCGCGCGTCGGCTCGAGCCCGTGAGGCGCTGCCGCAAAGTCGGCAAACGCGACATGGTGCTGAACGACGCGCTCCCAAAAATCGAAGTCGATCCCGAGACCTACACCGTGAAAGCCGACGGCCGCGTGCTCACCTGCGAACCCGCCAAAGTGCTACCGATGGCGCAGCGGTATTTTCTGTTCTGAGATCTCTCGCAAAGGCGCAAAGCCGAGGCCTTCTACTTTGCGCCTTTGCGTCTTTGCGAGAAATCCTCCGGGTTCGATGATCCTCATCCATCAAAGCGTCGCTGCGCCCAACCTCGCGCTCACAGCCGTCGCGTTGCGCGCCGATCGGTTCGCGCTGGCGAAACGCCTCTGGCGCGGCACCGCCGACGATGGGACCGAATTCGGTTTCGAACTCGCCGCGCCGCTCAAGCACGCCGACACGTTTCACGAAACCGCCACCGCGCGCTACGCGATCGCTCAGGCGCCCGAGCCTGTCGTCGAAATCTCGCTCGACCTCGCGCCCTCCGCCGCCGCCGGGATCGGCTGGGCCATCGGCAATCTTCACCTCGAACTCGCCGCCGAGCCCACGCGCCTGATTGCCGCGGACGAGCCCGCCGTCCGCCAATTGCTCGACCGACTCAAAGTCCCTTACCTCGCAACCACCGCGATCTTTCGTCCGGGCCGTTTCGCCCGCGGCGCGCAGCCCAATCATGAGCTCGGCCCCAGCCACAGGCACTAAGGTGAAGCGGCTTGACCCCAAGCCGCTTTGCGCGGCGCAGCCTCAAGCCCCCGAACCAACGGCTTGGCGTCAAGCCGTTCCACCTCCGAGCACCGCGGCGTGGCTTGTCGGGCTCCTGCAGGCGAGCGACTCGTTTTTCCCCACGGGCAGCTACGCGCATTCGTTCGGACTGGAAGGCCTGGTGCAGGAAGGTGTGATCCGCGATCGCGAGACGTTACGACAATTGGTAGTTCACTCGGCCCTGCCCTCGCTTCAGCGCATCGACCTCCCGCTTGCGGCGCACGCCTGGCGCGCGTTGCAAGAGCCGGATTGGAAGGCGATCGGCGAACTCTGCGTGCTTTCCTCTGCCTTGAAGAGCGCCCGTGAAGCGCGCCTTGCCTCCGAAAACATCGGGCGCCAGCGCGCCGAGCTCGCCGCCAATCTCCACCACTCTCCTCTCGCACAGGAGTTTCTCCGCCGAGCGAGCGAGGGCGCATGGCCATTCTCCGCGGCAATCTCCGCCGCGCTCGAAGCCCGGGCCGTCGGCGTCCCGCTCGAGGCCATGCTCGCCGGCGTCGTTTACGCCAATCTCGCGGCTCTCCTGGCCGCCGCGATGAAGATTCTTCGCCTTGGCCAAAACGGCGCGCAATCGCTCCTCACCGAGGCACTCGCTACGACCCCCGCGCTCGTCGCGGCTGCGATCGCGACGCCCGTGGCGGAAATCGGCTGGTTCAACCCGTGGCTCGACATCGCCGCGGCGCGTCACGAAACCGCGGATGCGCGGATGTTCATCTCATGAATTTCGAACCAAAGCGCAAAGACGCGAAGAAGCGCAACGTTTCGCGAAGATCCGAACTCCGCGCCTCTCCTTGCCTCCCTTGGCGAACCTTCGCGCCCCTTCGCGTCTTCGCGCTTGGCTCCTCCTCCTCATGAATCGTCCTCCCCGCATCGGCATCGGCGGCCCCGTCGGCTCCGGCAAGACCATGCTCTGCCTCAAGCTCTGCCAGCGCCTGCGCGCGCGCGTCTCGATGGCCGTCGTCACCAACGATATCTACTGCTCCGAAGACGCGCAGTTCCTGATCACGCACAGCGCGCTGCCGGCCGAGCGTATCATCGGCGTGGAGACGGGCGGCTGTCCCCACACCGCGATCCGCGACGACACCACCATGAACGAGCAGGCCTGCCGGGCCCTGGAGGCAAAATTCGCGCCGGACCTGCAACTCACCCTGGTCGAGAGCGGCGGCGATAATCTCACCGCCACGTTTTCGCCCGAACTGGTCGACGCGTTTATCTACGTGATCGATGTGGCCGAGGGAGACAAAATCCCCCGCAAGGGCGGCCCGGCGATCCGGCACAGCGATTTGCTCATCATCAACAAAATCGATCTCGCCCCCTTGGTCGGCGCCGACCTCGGCGTGATGGAACGCGACGCGAAAATCCAGCGCGGCGTGCGGCCGTTTCTTTTCTGCGACCTGAAGCGCGAACACAATTTGGACGCCGTGATTAGCTGGATCGAGCAGCAGGTGCTTTTCGCGCAGGAGGCGAAACGGTAGGGCGAACCGTCCTCGGTG
>JANPIT010000172.1:0-9620 GCA_031425115.1 Opitutaceae bacterium
GATCTGGAGCTTGCGGAAAAAATCCAAACGCAGCGCTTCGAGCACGCGCGTGCCAACGAGCTGAATGAAGTAAGTGTTGAGATACGTGGCGACGCCGCGGATGAGAAAAATGAAAGGGATCCAGAGCGTGACGAGCGCGAGCTGCCACGTGGTGAGCGGCGCGGCGTTTTCGGCGAAGATCACGGGAAACACCTTCTTCACCATCAACGGCAAACCGAGCCCGGATGCGACACCCGCGATCACGCCGCATACAATCGCCACAATGAGCAGACCCCGATGGGGGCGCAGGTAGCTGAAGTAGGGGCGGAGACGATGCATCAGGCCGGATAGATGAGCGGAATCGTCTGACGCCCGTGGCGGCGGTAGAGCTTGAAATCGGAATCGAGCGTGAAGACGCGGGCGTTGGTGTGCACCTCGCTCATGCGGACCAGACAGGCATCGGCGAGGGACATGGGGACGTCGTGGTATTTGGCCAGGAGGGTGCCGACGTTGCCCAACTGGACATCGAGGTGGAACGCCAGCCGCACATATCCATCGCGCAACAGGCCGGTAACCTGAGTCGTCCCGCCGTGCACATCTTGCAGCAGAAAAAGTGTCTCAGCCACCACGGCTTCGCAGGTTAGGAACGGTGGACGCAGTTGTTTGGCTTGCTCCGTGGCCCAAGGATGCAGTGGATCGCGCCGATCAAGCAGGGCGACCAAGGGACCAGTATCAAGGATGACGGGATCGGCCATACCCTACGAGGGTCTTGCTGCGGGCGGAAAGGTCTCCGGGGCCGGAAACTGAACCGATGTATTTCCTCGCGACCTCGTAGAACGATCCAGACGAGACCACCGGAGGCGTTTTCGCGCGTTTGGGAGTGACTCGGTGGGACTTCGCACGCGCTGGGGCGGTTGGCATGAGGTAGGAGTTAGGAGCCGCCGTGACGGCTGTCAACGGAGCCCCTTTAATCCTTCGACGACCTCACATCGAGCGCGTCGCGGAGCCCGTCACCGAGGAAGTTGAGCGAGAAGAGTGTGAGCGAAAAGAGCGTGGCGGGGAACACGAGGAGCCACCAGTATTCCTCCATCTTTTCGGCGCCGTCCTTGATCAGCACGCCCCAAGAACTCATCGGGGGCTGGACGCCGAGACCGAGGAAACTGAGAAACGCCTCGAGGAGCATGACGGCCGGAATCGTGAGCGTCGTGTAGACAATGATCGGGCCGAGGATGTTGGGGAGGATGTGGCGAAAAATAATTCGTCGCCGACCAAAGCCGAGGGAGCGGGCGGCCTCGATGAACTCCATTTTCTTCACCGCCATCACCTGGCTGCGGACGATGCGGGCCATGGTCAGCCACTCGACTGCGCCGATCGCGACGAAAAGCAGGACGATGTTTCGACCGAAAAATACCATCAGCAAAATCACGAAGATGGGGAAGGGCAGGGAATACATGATGTCGACTCCGCGCATCATGGTCGCGTCGAGCTTGCCGCCGAAAAATCCCGCGACCGCGCCATAGACGACGCCGATACTGAGTGCGACAAACGTCGCGCAGAGGCCGACGCCGAGCGACACGCGGCCACCGAAAAGGAGTCGCACGAGCAAGTCGCGTCCAAGTTGATCGGTGCCGAGCCAGTGCTTCGCACTGGGGGGGGAGAATGTGTTACCGAGGACCTGTTGCTCGTAGCCGTAGGGGGAGATCCACGGGCCGACGACGCACGCGACGGCGATGACGGCGAGAGCGACCATGCCGAAGACCGCAAGGCGGTTTTTGCGCAGACGCAGCCAGGCGTCGTGCCAGAGGGAAGAGCCGCGCTCCACCTCCGAGGGAGCGAGCGGCGCGAGACCGCTGACGAGGGTTGGGTTGGGTAGGCTCATCCGGCAGGCGGCAGGTTCACGCGTCGAGTCGGACCCGCGGATTCATCCACGCTTGGAGGATATCGACGAGGAGGTTGAGGAACATCAGCAGCGCGGCGTAGAGAATGACGGTGCCCAGCACGAGTGTGTAGTCGCGGTTGAAGGCGCTGGTCACAAATTCGCGGCCGATGCCGGGTATTTGAAAAATGGTTTCAATGACGAACGAGCCGGTGAGAATGCCGGCGACCGCGGGGCCGAGATAAGAAACCACGGGGAGCAGGCCGCCACGCAACGCATGCCGCGTGAGGACGCGCCACTCCGAGGCGCCCTTGGCGCGAGCGGTGCGGATAAAATCCTGGTGGAGGATGTCGAGCAGGCCGGCGCGCGTCAGGCGCGAGATGGGTGCGGCGTAGGCGAGACCGAGGACGATGGACGGCAGCACGCGATCGATCGGGCCATACCAACCGGAGGCGTTGAACCAGCCGAGGTGAATGGCGAAGCCGAGCACCAAGAGTGGGCCGACGACGAACGTGGGAATGGAGATGCCGACCATGCCGAAGGCGGACGCGGTGTAATCGAGCCAGGTGTTGCGGCGCGCCGCGGCGATCGTTCCCAGCGTGATGCCTATCACGAGCGCAATGAGGAGAGAGATGGCGCCGAGCTCGATTGAGACGGGAAGTTTGTCCGCGACGATCTCGTTGACGGTGCGATTCGGGTATTTGAACGATGGGCCGAGGTCGGCGCGGGCGAGGCTGCCGAGGTAGTCGAGATATTGCTGCCAGAGAGGTTTATCGAGGCCGTAGTGCTTTTCCAAGTTGGCCAGGATCTCCGGCGTGACCGCTTTCTCGGCGGTGAAGGGTCCGCCCGGCACGAAGCGGATCATAAAAAACGTCGCCGTGATGACGAGGAAGAGCGCCAGCAGCGATTGCAGGAAGCGCGACGTGATGAAGCGGAGCATCAGGGAAGTGCGATGGAGGAAGGCAGAAGTTCGAAGTCAGACAAGGGGGAAGAACTGTATCGGGTAGAGGACGAGGGGCGGATCCGGGCGGAGTGGAAGATGACGGAGAACAACCGCTGCGCGAACAACTATACGCTTACGCGCGCGCGGGAAGTAGATGCTACGGCGGCGTTGCACGCCGACGGAGAAGTAGCAAGAAGAGCAATGTCTGGCCCGGCGTTCTGCCGCTCGACAAAATTTATGAGTTCGATCCACGGAGATACTGAGCAGCTTAATGCACCGTCACCGACCAGCCCGCCGTCGCGTCGGGGGCTTAGACTTTGGCCGGGTGTGGTGATCGTGGCACTGCAGTGGCTGCTGCGCTTTGGCGTGCCGGCCGTGTATCCCGAGGGCATTGCTGTTGGCGTGATCGGCGGCGCCGCGTGCGGGTTGGCGTTGGTGGTGTGGTGGCTGTTTTTCAGCCGCGCCCTGTGGAGCGAACGGGTGGGCGTCATCGCGTTGATGCTTGTGGCGGTGCTCGTGACCAAGCGTCTCGTGCACCCGTCCATCGCGGGGGGAATGATGGGCATGATGCTGCCGATCTTCGCCATTCCTGTGCTTAGTCTCGCCTGGGTGGTGGCGGCGGCGATGGGGCGGCGGATGTCGCAGGGCGGTCGATGGGCGACGATGGTGGCCGCGGCCGTGATTGCGTGCGGCGTGTTTCTGCCGCTGCGCACGGGAGGCATCACGAGCTTGGCCGACTCGGATTTTCATTGGCGCTGGACGCCGACGCCCGAGGAAAAGCTGCTGGTCGCGACGGGGGGCAAGCCGCTCGATCCGGTGCGGCCGAAACTGACAACGACGGCGGCGTCTCCGGCAGCATCGGCAAAGCCTGGTGCGAGTTGGCCGGGCTTTCGTGGGCCGAATCGGGATAGCATCGTGCGTGGCGTGCGGATCGAGACCAACTGGTCGTCGTCACCGCCGGTCGAGTTATGGCGCCGCCCGATTGGTCCCGGCTGGTCCTCGTTCGCGGTCAACGGCGACCTCGTCTACACGCAGGAGCAACGCGGCGAAGAGGAAGTTGTGGCGTGTTACGCTCTGGCCACAGGCGAGCCCGTGTGGCGACACCAGGATGCCGCTCGCTTTTGGGAGTCGAATGCGGGACCGGGTCCGCGGGGGACGCCGACTCTGCACGATGGGCGGGCGTATACTTTCGGCGCGACGGGGATCGTAAATGCGCTCGATGCCTTGACTGGGGCCGTGGCGTGGACGCGCGACGCCGCGGCGGACGCGAAGAAGAAAGCTCCGGACTGGGGTTTTGCGAGTTCACCGCTGGTCGTCGGTGACCTCGTGTTGGTCGCAGTGACGGGGACGCTGATCGCTTACGATCGCGCGACCGGCGCGGTTCGCTGGTCGGGTCCGGCCGACAAAAATAGTTATAGCTCGCCGCATCTGCTGGAAATCGCGGGTGTGCCACAAATCTTGCTCATGAGCGGAACGGGCGTCACGAGCTTCGCGGTGGCGGATGGCAAGGTGCTGTGGCAGCACGAATGGAAGGGTTTCGCGATCGTCCAGCCGGCGCAGATCGCGGACGGAGACTTGTTGCTTAGCACGGGCGATCGCACGGGAGCGCGTCGTATTCAGGTTCAGTATACAAACGCCGCGTGGACCGTTACCGAGCGTTGGACGACGAATCGATTGAAGGCCTATTTCAACGACTACGTCGTGCACCGCGGCCATGCCTATGGTTTCGACGGTGGAATTCTCGCCTGCCTCGATCTCGAGGACGGCAAGAGCAAATGGAAAGGCGGCCGCTACGGCAGCGGCCAGTTGTTGTTGGTGGCGGAGCAGGACGTGTTGCTCGTGCTGGGCGAGCAGGGCGGCCTGGCGCTCGTGGCGGCAAAGCCCGAAGGGTTCACCGAACTCGCGCGCCATGTGGCGCTGGAAGGAAAGACCTGGAACCATCCCGTGTTAGCCGGAAAAGTTCTTCTCGTGCGGAACGATCGGGAAATGGCCGCGTTTCGGCTGCCGTAAGCGGGATTAACGCCGAAGGCGAAACATGTCGCTAGTAACCTGATATAGGATACCGAGGCCGGGCGTTCGCGTTGCCGGAGGCCGTCTTAAGGCGCGAGATCGACGTATTTCCAAGGGTAGTTGTCGACCAGAGTGGTGTAATAGCCCTTCACCTTGGGACTCACTAGCCGCGCGCGAACGTAGAAATAGATCGGCATCACAGGCATCTCATCGATCAGGATTTTCTCCATCTGCTGGTAGATCTCGTAACGGGCAGCGGTGGTTTTCGCGGCAAGGGCGGTCTGGAGGAGTCGGTCGTAGTCGGCATTTCCCCAGTTCGTGTCGTTGTTTTTGCTGTCGGTCTGCCAGAGATCGAGGAAGACGTGCGGGTCGACGTAGTCAGCGATCCAACCGGCGCGCTGGAATTGGAAATTCTTCGAGTGCTGCGCCTCCATGTAAACTTTCCACTCCTGGTTGTAGAGGGTGATGTCGACGCCGAGATTCGTGCGCCACATCTGCTGGAGCGCTTCGGCAATCACGCGATGTTTCTCAAGCGTGTTGTAAAGCAGTTCGACTTTGGGGAAGCCCTTGCCGTCGGGATAGCCCGCCTCGGCGAGGAGGCGTTTGGCCTCGGCCAGGTCACCTTGCAGGCGGTGACGGCTGGTGTAACCGAGCGTGTCGGGTGGGACGATGTGGTATGCGGGCCGTTCACCGGCGAGCGTAACATTTTTGACGATACTCTCGCGGTCGATGGAGAGCGCGAGCGCGCGACGGACGCGGACGTCGTCGAATGGTTTCCGCTTCACGTTGAAGCGGTAGAAATAAACCCCGCACCACGGGTCGATGCGGATGGAGTCAGGCCGCTCGCGTTGGTAGACGGCCGTCTTCGAGAGTGGGACTTCGTTGGTGATATCCAATTGCCCGGTGCGAAACATCCGCTCTTCCGTTTCGGCGAGTTCGATGGGGTAGAGGTGGATCTCGTCGATCTTTACGCGTTCCCGGTCCCAGTAGGTGGGCGAGCGCGTGGCGATGATCTTCTGGCCGGACCGCCACTCTTTCAGGACGTAAGGGCCATTGCTCACGAAGTTCTCCGGTCGCGTCCATTTCGAGTTTCGCCGCTGATCGAGCGCGCCGAATTTTTTCAACGTGGGCGTGTGCACCGGATACCAGGCGTAGAAATTCAAGGCGTGCAGCAGGAACGGCGTGGGCTGCGTGAGCGTGAGTTGAAAGGTGCGCGCATCGGTCGCTTTGAATCCCGTTTGGGAAAAATCCTTCAGCTTGCCGTCGTAGTAGTCTTTCGCGCCGGCGATGTGGTTGTAGAGCATGTAGGCATACTCGGCCCCGAGCGCCGGCGTGAGCATGCGCTGGTAAGTCTGGACGAAATCCTGGGCGGTGAGCGGATCGCCGTTTGACCATTTCGCGTTGGCACGGAGGTGGAACGTGTAAACCAAACCGTCGGCCGAAATATCCCAGCGCTCGGCGACGCCGGGCACGATGTTCAGCTGCGGATCCTCCGAGACGAGGCCCTCGAAGAAGGTGAGCATCAGCCGGTGCTCGGGGGTGCCGGTGACGGTATGCGGATCGAGATCCTGCGGCTCCGCTTGATTGCCGAAGTGCAGGATTTTGCCCGCGGATCCGCTGGGCCTGGCCTCGCCAGACTTGCCGGAGGCCGAATTGTTTTTCGAGCAGCCGGCGGAAACGGTCAGGCCAAGAATGAGCGCAGCTACCAGCGGGAATCGGCGAAGCATGACGGCAGGGACAGCAGGGAGTGGGCCGCGTTCAAGGAGGGAGCGACGATTGGGACGCAAGCGCGATGGGCGATCGGTCGCGCTGGTCCCGACGCGGGCTACTTTTTCTTCATCATCGCGTCCCGGCGGGCCTTGAATTCGTTGCCGGCCTTCCACGTGGGCCATTGGTCGCCGTTGGCGATGCGGAGGCCGACCTCGAGGAGGAACTCGGTGTCTTGCGCGGCGCCCTCGAACGTCCAGTCGGGTTTCACCTCGTCGCTCGGCTTGTGATAGTCGTTCGCGATGTAGTCGTTGACCTTCTTGTCGCCGTAGTCGGCGGGCTGGCCGATGAATTGTTTGCCGGCCTTCGGGTAGTAAGCAGGCACGCCGACCTTCGCGAATTCGAAATGGTCGCTGCGATAGTAACTCCCGCGTTCCGGATGGCTGTCGGGGCGCACGTCGCGGCCCTGCGCTTTACCGACCGCGAGGCCGATGTCGTCGATCGTCGAGGCGCCGAAGCCGATGATCTCCATGTCACTCGTGCGGCCGAATTGATTGGCGCCGTCCATATTGATAACCCCGACGGTTTGTGTGAGCGGGTAGAGCGGATTCTGGGCGTAGTAACGCGAGCCGAGGAGACCCTTTTCCTCGGCGGTGACGGAGAGGAAAAGCACGCTGCGTTTCGGTTGCTGCGCGGCGGGCAAGGCTTTCATCGCCTGCGCGAGTTCGAGGAGGACCGCGGTGCCCGCGGCATTGTCAGCGGCGCCGTTGTAGATCTGGTCGCCCTTCAGGCGGTCGTCGCGCCCGAGGTGGTCCCAGTGGGCGTTGTAGATGAGGTATTCGTTTTTCAACTTCGCATCGGTGCCGGGCAGGAGCGCGATGACGTTGCGGGAGGAGACGTCGCGGATCGTATTTTCGACGGTGAAGGAAGCTTTCGCCTTAAGCGGGGTGGGGCGAAACGCGCGCGTAGCGGCGGTTTTTTTCAGGGCGTCGAAATCCTGGCCGCCAGCGGTGAAGAGCTTCTTCGTGGTTTCGAGCGTGAGCCAGCCGGAGAGGGCGATGTGGCCCGCGTTTTTGTCGGGGGACTTGATCTCGAAATTTTCGCGCGTCCAGCTGTTGACCACCACGGCGAACGGATACGCGGCGGGGATCGTCTCGTGGACGATCAGGCAGGCGGCGGCGCCCTTTTCGGCGGCGATCTCGTATTTGTAGGTCCAGCGGCCGTAGTAGGTCATGGCCTTGCCGCCGAAAACCTTGGGGTCCGGCTGGCCGTCGGCGCCCGCGATCGGCGGATCGTTGATCAGCATGACGACGGTTTTCCCGCGGACATCGACGCCCTTGTAATCGTCCCAGCCGAATTCTGGCGCGACGACGCCGTAGCCGACGAAGACGACGTCGGTGTCCTTGCCTTCGACTTTCGGGGAGACGCGCGAGGAGAACGCGACGAAGTCATTGACGTGGGTGAGCGGCATGGCCTGGCCACCCGCGACGAACGCGAGGGTGGACTGCGACGTGATGCCGACGAGCGCCGCGTTCTGGATGTAGGTGCCGTTGGGATTGCCGGGTTTGAGGCCGAGTTTCTTGAATTCAGATTCCAGATACTTGACGGTCTTTTCTTCGCCGGGAGTGCCGGGGCCGCGGCCCTCGAATTCGTCGGAGGCGAGAACCTTGGTGCGCGCGAGGAGACTGGCGGCGGAGATGGCAGGTTTAGATTTAGAATCGGGGGCGGAGAGCGCGGATGAGAAGACGGCAAGCGCGAGATACGCGAAGGCGTGCGAGAGTCCTGAGCGGCGCATCCGGGGATGGAGGCCTGCCAGGGAAGTCGGTCGGTTATTTTTCATCGAGGTAAACGGTGTTGTAGCAACGTGACCAAAGTCCGTCTTCCTGCCAGCCGCGAACGCGCGGAGACATGAGCCAGATCTTCGGGTTGAAATAAATCGGGGTGAGCGGAGCAGCCGCAAGGAGCCGGGCTTCGACGCGGTCCAGAGCGGCGGCGCGAGCGGTCGGAACGGCGAGGGGCCGGGCGTGCGCGAGATCGGCGTCGAAGGTGAGATCGCTCCAATGAGGATAATTCTCTGCCGCAGCGGTGACGAAATCTCCGAGGATCTCGGCGGCGTCTGCGACATCGGGAATCGCCGTGATGAAGGCGATGTCGTAGTCGCCCGAGGCGAGTGAGCTGAGGTGAACTTTCGCCTCGCGAATCGCGATCGTTACCTGAATGCCGAGCGTCTCGCGCCACATGGCTTGCACGGCTTCGAGCACGGGCGTCTGTGAGGGGGACCAAGCGGTGACCTCCAGGCGTGGGAAGGTTTTTGGGTCGAGCCCGGCGGCTGCGAGCGCCTCCCGGGCGAGTGCGGGATCGAAGCGATGCTCGGCGGGGAGTGGCGTTGACTCGGTTGTGCGCAGGGCCGCGGGGATTAAGCGGCCGGTGGCGGGTTGGCCGCCCTTGAGCACGCGCGTCACGATCGCCTCGCGGTCGATGGCGAGCGCGAGAGCGCGGCGGACGCGAGGATCGTTGAGCGGCGGGCGCTGGGTGTTGAACGAAAGATAACGCGTCTCGATCATTGGGGCGCGTTGCAGATCGGCCGGGCGATCGCGGGCGTAGACTTCCACTTTGGTGAACGGCACTGACATGGTAACGTCGACCTGGCCGGCACGGAACGCACGTTCTTCGCTGTCGCCGCTGTCGAAACGCAGAAACTGAATCTCGGCCAACCGCACGCCGGCGGCGCCGTGCCAGTGCGGGTTTTTCCGCGCGACGATGCGTTGATCGGCGCGCCACTCGGTTAGAGAAAACGGGCCGTTACCGACGAAGTTGCCGGGGCGGGTCCAGGTGCGGCCGTGTTTCTCGACTACGCGGACCGGCACCGGCAGCCACGGGCCGCTGGCCACGTAGTAAGGAAAACGCGGCGTGGGTTGCTCAAGCGTGACCACCAGCGTGTGCGTATCCGAAGCACGGATGCCGACGGCGCCGAAATCAGTGAGCGTGCCGGCGACGAAGGCGCGTGCGTTCCTCACCGGGTAAAACACACTCGCCTTGGGCGCGGCGGTGGCGGGCGTGAGCGTGCGGCGATAGGAGGCGACGAAATCCGCTGCCGTGACGGGC
>JANPIT010000173.1:0-1601 GCA_031425115.1 Opitutaceae bacterium
TGCAATCTCGCGAGCTATCCCGGCGTGGCAAAAGCCGCGAGCGCCTACGAGCTGACGGTCGAGCAGCTTCAAGCGCGCCTCTCGGAGCACAACCCCATCGACCGCCTCGCCCCGCTCGCCGCCGCACACGTGCCGCTTTTCACCATCCACGGCGACATCGACAAGGTCGTCCCGCTCGACGCCAACTCCGGTTTGTTGAAGGAGCGTTACAACGCCCTTGGCGGCACGATGGAATTGATCGTCCCCGCCGGCCAGGGCCATAGCCTCTGGCGCGGCTTCTTCGAAAGCGCCGAGCTCGTCGCATTCGTGCAGCGACACGCCGGGCGGTAGCCCCCGATTCTCCGATAATCCGAATTGTGCCCCAGGTGGAGCCGGGTGCATTTTATCGGGGTGAAACCCCGCCCCTTCCGTCATGGTGTGCTGCTGGCCGGCTTGTTCGCGTTTGCGCTCTCCGCTCAGGCGGCCGCCTCGTCCAAGCCCAACATCCTCTTCCTCTTCGCCGACGACCAGCGCGCCGACACGATCGCGGCGCACGGCAACCCCCACCTCAAGACGCCGCACCTCGACGGGCTCGTGCGCGCGGGCGTGAGCTTTCGCCGCAACTACGTCTTCGGCGGCAACAGCGGCGCCGTGTGCGTCCCCAGCCGGGCGATGCTGCACACGGGCAAGACGTGGTTCGCCATCAACACGCAAACGCTCGCCGGGGAGAAGCTCATGCCCGAGTTGTTCGGTGAAAACGGATACACGACGTTCGGCACCGGCAAATGGCACAACGGCCAGCCCTCCTGGCTGCGCGCGTTCCAGCACGGCGAGAGCGTGATGTTCGGCGGCATGTCGAACCACGAGAAAGTGCCGGTTCACGACCGCGGCCCGGATGGCACGATGGTCGGGCCGCGCACCGGCGAAAAATTCTCCACCGAGCTGTTTGCCGACGCCGCGGTGAAGTTCCTGGAACAACACGACACGCAAGCGGGCGCGAAGCCCTTTTTTCTCTACGCCGCGTTCACCGCCCCGCACGACCCCCGTCAGCCGCCGCCGGGGTTTCCGGCCAACTACGCGTCGCGCCCTCCGCTGCCGCCGAACTTCCTCCCGCAGCTGCCTTTCGACAACGGCGCGATGAACGGCGGTCGCGACGAAAATCTCGGCGCCTGGCCCCGCACCGAAGCCATGATCCGCGACCAGCTCGCCGAATACTACGCGATGGTCGAACACCTCGACGCCACCATCGGCCGCATCCTCGCCACGCTCCGCCGCCGCGGTTTTGGCGAAAACACGATCATCGTCTACGCCGCCGACAACGGCCTCGCGCTCGGCAGCCATGGCCTCCTCGGCAAGCAGAGCGTATTCGAACACTCGATGCGCACGCCGCTCATCATCGGTGGGCCCGGCATCCCGCAGGGCAAGTCCACCGAGGCCTTCACCTATCTCTTCGATATTTTTCCCACGCTCTGCGAACTGACCGGCGTCAAGGCCCCCGCTGGCGTGTTCGGCGAGAGCGTGCGTCCACTCTGGGACGGCACCAAGCCGCGCCTGCGCGAAACGCTTTTCCTGCCCTACATTCAAGTCCAGCGGGCCGTGCGCGACGAGCGCTGGAAGTTGAT
>JANPIT010000174.1:0-9175 GCA_031425115.1 Opitutaceae bacterium
CGAGGTCATCGAAGTGAAATCGCTCAATGAGGTCGTCGCGCTCGGCGAGGCAAAAATCGCGGGCAAGATCGTGTTCTTCAACCGCCCGATGGACCCCGCAATTATTCGACCCGGCAGCGCCTACTCCGGCGCCGGGGATCAGCGCAGCCGCGGTCCGAGCGTTGCAGGGAAATACGGCGCGGTCGGCGTGCTCACGCGCTCGCTCACGCACGCCCGGGACGATTTTCCGCACACCGGCAGCACCACCTACGCTCCCGATTCGCCGAAGATTCCCGCCGCCGCCCTCTCCACCGTCGCTGCCGACAAGTTGAGCGCCACGCTCGCCGCCGCGAAGGAAGGCACCGCCGTGCGCGTCGCCCTCACGATCAACTCGCGGTGGTTGCCGGATGCCCCCTCGCATAACGTCATCGGCGAGATCCGCGGTCACGAGTTTCCCGAACAGATCATACTCGTCGGCGGCCACCTCGATTCGTGGGATGTCTCGCCCGGCGCGCACGACAACGGCTCCGGCGTGGTGCAGTCGATGGAGGTCCTCCGCCTCTTCCGCGTGCTCGGCCTGAAACCGCGCCACACCTTGCGCTGTGTGCTCTTCACCAACGAGGAAAACGGCCTGCGGGGCTCCGCCGCCTATGTGACCGCGCTGAAGGAGAGCCAGGAAAAACACGTGCTCGCGATCGAGACCGACAACGGGGGCTTTCAGCCGCGCGGTTTCAACTTGGGCAGCACGCAAGGTAACGCGCACGAGCGGGCCGCCGCGAAATGGCTCACCCTTTTTGCGCCGTATGGCATCTCCTCGTTCGTGAAAGGCACCGGTGGCGCGGACGTGAGCGCACTCCTCGGTCTCGGCGTCACCGTCGGTGGCCTCACGCCCGACTCGCAGCGGTATTTCGATCTGCACCACACGACGCGCGACGGGCTGGATCAAGTTAACGCGCGCGAACTTCACCTCGGCGCCGCTGCGCTCGCGTCACTGATTTGGTTAGTGGATACGCAGGGATTGTAACCGCGCTACGGCCCTGGCCTGCCCTTTGACGGGATCGTCCATCCGGCGTGCCCTGCTACGCCCCCACCTTGGCGGCGTTCTTCGTGATCCGACTTCGGACGCGTGCCCCAAAAAAGCACTCGCCAGCGGTGCGTGCGCATGCCTCCCTCCGGCGAACTCCGTGTTTGCGCTACCCCGTTGACGGCTCGTTTGGCTGTGGCCGTCAATTCCCCTTCGTTCCGGCCCCGTCCCTTTCACTCCGCTCCGCGTCCCTCCGGTCCACCCCATGACTTGGTCCCAAACTTACGCTCCCGTCGGCGGCATCGGCACCTCCGCGCTGATCGCCGCCATTCCTGTCGTCGTGCTGCTCGGACTGCTGGCATTCTGGCATGTGCGCGCGCACATCGCCGCGCTCATCGCGCTGGGCGTCGCGCTCGCGGTCGCCATCGGCGTCTATGGCATGCCCGTCACGCTCGCTGCTGCCGCGGCCGCTCACGGCGCGGCGTTCGGCCTGCTGCCGATCGGCTGGCTGATCCTGAACGCGATCTTCATTTACCAGCTCTCGGTCGAAACGGGCCAGTTCACCGTGCTGCAAAAACAGATCGCCGGCGTCTCCGGCGATCGGCGCATCCAGGCGCTGCTGCTGGCGTTTTCGTTCGGCGCCTTCATCGAGGGCGCGGCCGGCTTCGGCGCGCCGGTCGCCATCAGCGGCGCACTCATGATCGGCCTCGGCTTCAAACCCCTCGAGGCCGCCAAGCTCGCGCTTATCGGCAACACCGCGCCGGTCGCCTTTGGCTCGCTGGGCACGCCGCTGGTGACCCTCGCGCCGCTCACGGGCCTCGACCTCCTCGAGCTCAGCGCGATGGTCGGGCGGCAGCTCCCGTTTTTCTCGCTCATCGTGCCGTTCTGGCTGGTGGCGGCCCAGGTGGGCTGGCGCGGCATGGTCGCCGTGTGGCCGGCGTGTTTCGCGGCGGGCGCGTCGTTCGGCCTCGTGCAGTTTCTCGTCAGCAATTTCCATGGGCCGTGGCTGGTGGACATCGTGGCCGGCGCAGCGTCGATGATCTCGGTCGTGGTGCTGATGCAGTTCTGGCGGCCGGCCGAGGAGCAGGCCAACCCCGCGCCAGCCGCGCCAGCCGCGGTCGCCGGCCCGGCCGACACCGGTCCGGCGTGGAAGGCGTGGCTGCCGTGGATTTTCCTCACCGCGTTCGTCTTCCTCTGGGGCATGCCTCAGGTGAAGGGCTTGCTGGATGCGCAGTTTGCCCCGCAGATTCCCGTGCCGGAGCTGCACAACGCCGTGATCAAGATGCCGCCGGTGGCGCCCAAGCCCACGCCGGACCCCGCGATCTTCAAATTGAATCTGCTGTCCGCGACGGGCACGGCTCTGCTGCTCGCCGGCATCGCCTCGACGCTCGCGCTGGGCGTGGGCCTCCGCCGCGCGCTGCGCATCTACGCGCAGACGTTCTGGCGGGTGCGCGTGTCGCTGATCACGATCTCGGCGATGATGGCGCTCGGCTTCACGACGAAATACAGCGGCACCGACACCACCATGGGCCTCGCCATGGCGGGCACCGGCTGGCTGTTCCCCTTTTTCTCGCCGATCATCGGCTGGCTGGGCGTGGCCCTCACGGGCAGCGATACCGCGTCCAACGTCCTCTTCGGCAACCTGCAGAAAGTCACCGCCGAGCAGCTTGGCCTCTCGCCGATCCTCATGTGCGCTTCAAACAGTTCCGGCGGCGTGATGGGCAAGATGATCGACGCGCAAAGCATCGTAGTCGCAAGCGTCGCCACCGGCGGCCACCCCGAAAGCCCTTCCGCCGGCACGATTCTCCGTTCCGTCTTCTGGCACAGCATCGCCCTCGCCATCCTCGTCGGCTTCCTCGTGATGTTCCAGGCCTACGTGTGGACGAGCGTGGTGCCGGGGAAGTAAGCAACACCCTCCGCGTTCGGCGCGGGGAGCTTCCTTTGCCGGCACGCCACGTGCCCAGATCGCTTCGTCAGACGAATCCGCTTAGGCAGGAAACCAGGAGTCCAAGAAACGATCCACGCAGTCCGCCTCCGCTTTTTCCTGATTTCCCGATTTCCACAGTCATCATTTCCGTGGCCCGACATCCTGGTTTCCTGGCTTCCTGCTAAATCTACTGCCGTCTCGATTTGCGCCGCGATAGACGCAGCCGAGCAAATGGGGAACTCCTGTAATCGGAGACGAGCACCGGTGAACGTGCTTCCGGTCATCAGGCCTTTTTCCTGATTTCCACATTCATCTCCTCCGCGGTCTTTCCACCTGGTTTTCTAGCTTCCTGTTGCTCCCGTTTCCGTGGGTTCGTAATCCTAATCGCGATACGCATCGCGCAGGACCTGCATTGTGTGCCGCACGCGAATCGGCGAATTTGTTTTGGCGAGATGCGTGCGCAGCTGCGTGAGGCAGCCAATATTTCCCGTCGCCACCGTGGTCGCGCCGGTCGCGATGACCGCCGCTGCCTTTTGCGCCCCCAGCGAATGCGCGATCGCCGGTTGATCGAGGTTATAGGTGCCCGCGCTACCGCAGCATAGATGAGGATTCGCGATCTCCCGCACGTCCACGCCAGGAATCGCCTTCAGCAACGCCCGTGGTTCCGTGCGCACGTTCTGCGCGTTCGCGAGGTGACAGGCATCATGATACGCCACCGTCGCGGCCTCGCCGCCCGGCCCCGCACCCTTGGGCTTCTCCCGCAATCCGAGCCGTGAGAGAAAAACGCTGACGTCCATCACGCGCTTGCGCAGCGCCTCCGCCCGCGCCTCATCCGGCGTCCCGCGCAGAATCAAATGATACTCGTGCATCGCGGACCCACAGCCCGCCGCGTTCGTCAGGATCGCGTCCACCTCACTGGGAAACGCGGCCAAATTCCTCCGCGCAAACGCCTGCGCCGCCCGCAAGTCGCCCGTGTGCCACGCCAGTCCACCGCAGCAGCCCTGCGCCTTCGGCACGATCACCTCCACCCCATTGCGCGTCAGCACGTCGATCGTCGCGACGTTGATATCCGGATCGAGCACCTGCTGCGCACAACCCGCCAGCAGAGCCACCCGTGCGCGACGTTCGCCCCGCGCCGGGTTGACTTCCGCCAACGTCACCGCCGCCGGCACTTGCGGCGGGGCGAGCTCCAGCATCGGCCGCAACACCGCCGGCACGAGCCCCCGAAAAGCTCGCCCGATCTTCGCGCCGACCAGGGCGAGTCGGAATCGCGCCGGATAAGGAATCGTCTGCGCCGCGAGCCAACGGCGCAGCTTCTCGCCCGTCGTGCGGGCCGCGGTCGATTCCACTTTCGCGCGATACGGGCTGATCAGATCGCGATACGGCACGCCGCTCGGACACGCCGGCTCGCACGCCAGGCAGCCAAGGCAACGGTCGATGTGCGGCTGCGCCGCCTCGGCCGGGAGCGTGCCCTCCAGCACTTGCTTCATCAAAATAATCCGCCCGCGCGGCGAATCCATCTCCTGCCCGAGTTCCTGATACGTCGGACACGCCGCCAGGCAAAACCCACAATGCACGCACGCCTGCACCGCATGCGCCATCGGATCCCCGAGCGGGCCGTGTTCTTTCGTATTAATCGAGTGAAGCATGAAAAATTCGGACCGCGGATTGATTCAGAAGCCAGGAAACCAGGAAACAATCCCTCGCATTTTCTGATTCATGGTTTCTTGGCTTCTGAATTTATCCGCCGGTCATTCATCCAAACCGGGAAACCGATTCAGCGGATCCAACGCCGCTTTCACCGCGCGCATGATCACGAAATCCCGCTGCGGCCCGAGCCACAATTGTCCTTCGCCGCGGAGCGTGACGCCCGGCCAGGCCATCGCCGGCACCGCCACCCCGGGCGGCGTGGAGACATACCCGGCATTCCCGCCAGCGCTCAGCCAGCCCCGCATGGCGTTCTGTCCCGTGATCCACGCGCCGAAGTCCGGCACCTGCGCCGGCGTCAACGCCACCTTCGCGAGCGTGCCCCCCGAGTGTGCCCAGCGAAATCCCGTGATCGCCTGCCAAAAATAGCTCGCATCACCCGGCGTCAGTAACTCGCCGGGAAAGCGCGCCACAATTTCCGTGGTCAACGCCTCGAGTGCCTCTTCCGGTCCGCCCACACGCGCAAAGACCGCTTGCTCCCCAATCGCCGCATCCAGCGCGTCGAGCTCCCAGCGCAGGCTGGCCGCCTCGGTGAAAATTTTCGTCTTCGCGGCAAAGTCCTTCGCTTCGAGCCGCAGTGTCCGCATCGCCGCCGGGCGCGGAAACACTTTGAAAGTGAGCTCCGCCAAAATCCCAAAACGGCCCGCGCTTCCCACGAAGAATTTCGGGAAATCAAACCCCGCCGCATTCTTCACCACCTTCCCGCCCATGCGCAGCAGCCGTCCGTCGCCGTCGACAAACTGCACGCCGAGGATGAAGTCGCGCAGTCCGCCGAATCGCCAGCGACCCGGCCCGCTCAACCCCGCCGCGACCGTCCCACCGATCGTCGCGCCCGCATCGGCCAGCATCGGGTCAAACGGCAGATACTGCCCACGCTCGCTCAGCGCCGCCACGATTTCTTTCAAGGGCGTGCCCGCCCACGCCGTGAACGTGAACTCGCTCGGCTCGTAGTCGACAATGCCGCTCAGCCGCGCCGTCGAAATGCGCACGATTTCGTCCGCCACCTTGCTCAGCCGCGGCTTCGTGCCCGCACCCACCGCGATCACGCGCGGCGCCGAGCGCACCGCATCGGCGAGTTCGGCGGGTGACGTTGGCCTGTGAGTAATTTCCGGCAGCATGTTGTTAACCACGGAGGCACCGAGGACACGGAGAAATGCACCGAACCGTATTGTCCGGCTCCGTGTTCTCTGTGTCTCCGTGGTGCATATTATTTCGCTGGTGTGATCTCATTCCCGCGAAATCACGCCCGCCTTCTCCAGCGGATGCAGCCCGTGTTGCGTAAGCGCCGGCGCTTCCGCGCTCGGAAACATTTTGCCCGGATTCGCGATCCCGTGCGGATCGAAGGCGGCGCGCACCCGCTTCATGCAGGCGATTTCCTCCGGGCCGAACATCGCCGGCAGATACTCTCGCTTCTCCATGCCAATGCCGTGCTCGCCCGTGATCGAGCCGCCCATCTCCACACACATCCGCAGAATTTTTCCCGCAAGTTCCTCCGCCCGCGCCAAAGCCCCAGGCTCACGGCCATCGTAGAGAATCAGCGGATGCAGATTGCCGTCGCCCGCATGAAACACGTTGGCGCAACGCACGCCCATCTCGCTCGACCAGGCATTGATTTTCTTCAACGCCTCGCCCAACCGGCGCCGCGGCACCACGCCATCCTGCACGATGAAATCCGGCGATAGCCGTCCCACCGCACTGAATGCGCTCTTCCGTCCTTTCCAGATCGCAAGCCGCTCCGTCGCATCCCGCGCCGGCCGCACTTCCACCGGCTTGCTCGCCGCCAGAATCGCATCGAGCCGTATCCGATCCGCCGCTACCACTTCGCGCGGTCCCTCGAGCTCCACAATCAAGACCGCCGCGCACCCCGGCGGGTAGTCCGCATGCACCGCCGCCGTCGCGGCCTCCAGCGCGAGCGCGTCCATGATTTCAATCGCACCCGGCAAGAGCCCGCTCGCCACGACCGCCGTCACCGCATCGCCCGCTTCTTCCAACGTGCAATAGCCCGCCAGCACCGTGTGAAACGTTTCCGCCCGCGGGAGCAGCTGCAGCGTAATTTCCAAGGCGATACCGAAAAGCCCTTCGTTGCCGACGAACAATCCCGTCCAATCCGGTCCGATCTGCTCCCGGCTCGCACTGCCAAACTCCACCACCTCGCCCGTGGCGAGCACCGCCTTCAATCCCAGCACGTGATTCGACGTCATCCCGTATTTCAGGCAGTGCGCGCCGCCGGCATTGAAGGCCACGTTGCCGCCGATCGTGCAAATCGACTGGCTCGACGGATCGGGCGCGTAGTGCAGGCCATGCGGAATCGCCGCCGCCGTCACCGCCAGGTTCACCGTGCCGGGCTCGACGACCGCGATCCGCTGCACCGGATCGATTTTCAGAATTCGATTCAACCGATTCAGCGCGATCACGATTCCTCCCGCGATCGGCACGGATCCGCCCGAGAGACTCGTTCCGCTCCCACGCGCCACGAACGGGAGCTGCTCGGCATGGCAAAAACGCACTGCTGCGATCGCTTCATCCTGCGTTTCCGGCACAACGATCGCCAGCGGCGTGGTCTGGAATGCCGTCAATCCATCGCTCTCGTAGGCCGCCAGGTGCGCCGCCCCCGCCAGCACCCGACCCGCCGGCAGCAACGCGGTGAGCCGGCGAAGCACCGCGGAATCCGCTCGAGGGGTGACAGCTTTGACCATGTGAGCCGCGATCATGAAACGCGCATCGCGAGCCTGACGAGCGCGGAGTTACGTTCTGGTGACGTTCAACGTGTCGCACACCAGCGAGGTTGTCGGAGCCTCATGAACGCGCTCGCTGGCCCTTCTCGTTCGCGCCTCGTTCCTGTTTTCCATGAAAATCCCTTTCCTCCCCTCCGCCACGCTTGCCGCATTGCTCGGCGCATGGGCGCTCGCGCCCCTCGCGGCCCAGACCGCCCCCGTCGCTCCGTCCTCGACCGCCAGCACCATCGCTTCCGGCAGCACCGTCGTTCTCTCTCCGTTTGAAGTCACTTCCGAAGGCGACGTCGGCTACCAGGCCGCCAACACCACGTCCGGCAGCCGCCTCAACTCCAGCCTCCGCGATACCGCCGCCAGCATCTCCGCGTTCACGCCCGAGTTTCTCTCCGACATCGCCGCCAACAACATCGGCGAAATGCTCGCCTACGCCACCAACGTCGAGGCCGAGTTCGAAGACTCCAACGCCGGTTTCAACTCGCCGACCACGCGCAAATCCGACGGCACGACCGGCGATTTTCGCATCCGCGGCATCGCGGCCGGCTACGCCATCGATCTCGTCGAGACCGCGTCTCCACAGGACAACTACAACATCGAGCGCGTCGAGGTTTCCAGCGGCCCCAACTCCGTCCTCTTCGGCCTCAGCAGCGCCGGCGGCCTCGTCACGCTCTCCACCAAACGCGCCAACGCCTCCCGCGACCGCAACGTCCTCAAGGCCCAGTTCGGCTCGTGGGCGCAGGAGCGCTACGAGGCCGATTTCAACAAGGTCATCCTCCCCGGCAAACTCGCCCTGCGCCTCATGGGGCTCTACGGCAACCGGGAGGGCTGGCGTCACTGGGACTTCGAGGACACCAAACGCTGGACCGGCGCGGTCACCTTTCTTCCGTGGAAAAACACCGCGGTGCGCGGCTCCTTCGAGCGCGGCACCCTCAAACGCCACGCCGCGTGGCCCTGGAACGCCGGCGACCAGATCACGCTCTGGCGCGCGCAAGGTGCCACGGTGAAAGACGGCTTCGTCGCCGCGACCGACACTCCGCGCGGCCTCGCCACCTTCGGCGCGAACAACCGCTTCGCGTTCTACGAAAACGACGGCACGTTTTTTAATCTCCGCAACGAGCTCCAGAGTCTTGGCTTCGCCGCCGGCTCCGGCCCTACGCTGCTCCGCCAGCAGGAGATGCCGTATGATTACACCTTCAACGGCCCCGGCGCGCATTTCCTCCAGCACTATTCGAATCACCAGATCACGGTCGAACAACGCGTCACGAAGGACTTCGTCGTCGAAGCGACCTTTCTCCATAACGACTCCGACGCCTTCGCCACCGGCTGGAACACGCAGGGCAACGACATCGCCCTCCGCGCCGATCCCAATCTCACGCTCCCGGATCCGCGCAGCACCACCGGCGGCACCGTGCCGAATCCCCGCGCCGGCCAATACTACATGGAGGGCGCCTGGAAGCCCGAGTCCACGCAGTTCAAGAACGATGTCTTCCGCCTCACCGCCGCCTACGAGCTCGAGCTCGGCCTCTGGGGCCGCCACCGTTTTGCGGGCCTCGGCGAAACCGGCAAGGTGAAGCGCGTCAAACACGACGGCTCCGAAATTCTCGTCGACGAAAACAACGTCCCGCTCGCCAACGCCACGCCCGAGAACGGCGCGAATAATCTCTGGCGCCGCCACTACGCCACCCCCGGCGACTACACGACCTACTACCAGGGCAATCCCTCGCTCGCCTTTGCGCCGCGCCCCGTCGCCGTGACCACCGGCACGACCACCGCCGTGAAAAACGCGAACGTCCGCACCGTCACCGGCAG
>JANPIT010000175.1:0-2586 GCA_031425115.1 Opitutaceae bacterium
AAATCGGAGCTGATGAGGCTGTTGCCGCACTTGATGTTGTTGCCGAGGTCGGGGAGGACGCGGTGGAAGTCGAGTTGCTTGCCCTGCAGTTCGCGGGCTTCGCCTTCGAGCACTTTGAGGAGAAGGGAGAGTTTGGTGACTTCGACGGCCTGCGCGTCGATATCCACGCCATAGAGGTGCGTGACGAGAATGCGTTTTCTCTCGGCGGTGGTGAGCTGCCAGTTGCGGGCTGGTTTTGACGCGCCGGCGCCCGGCGCCACGAAACGGGCGTTGGGGTTGGTCTCGTAGAGCGGCGGATTCTTCTTCTTCGCCCAGGCATCGGGATCGTGCGCGACGTAGTAGCTGAGGTGCCAGTCGAGCAGGTATTCGAAGGCGCCGAGGAGGAAGGAGCCGGAGCCGCAGGCGGGATCGAGGACGGTGAGTTTCTCGATCTGGCGTGGGGATTTGCCGGCGACGAGAGGGCCGACGGTCTGGTCGACGATGTAGCGGACGATGTAGGTGGGCGTGTAGTAAACGCCGCCGGCTTTTCGGACTTCGGGCTTTTCCTCGACGACAGCCCGATGGTCGGAGGTGAGGTGGATGACTTTGCCGAGGAACTGTTCGTAGACGTGGCCGAGGATATCGGCGGGGATGACGGCAAAGGCGTAGGGGCTTTTCGGCCAGTAGAGGGAGCCGATGATTTCCTTCAGGGTGGCGTCGTCGAGCGTGAGGCCGAGCGTGAGCTTGTCGGGGGATTCGTCGCGGCCTTTCTCGGTGGCGAAGTGAAAGAGGCCGGAGTTGTAGCGGAAATCGGCGCGTTCGAAGATCTGGCCGAGTCGCGGATAGATCTTCGGGCCGGCGGTGAGGGCGAGGAGCTGACCGTAGGGCTCGATGCCGCGATCTTCGGCGATGCGGAGGAAGATGACGCGGTCGAGAACGCGTTGGACGGCGAAGTTGAGTTCGCGTTGGTTGAGGGTATTGCGGAGAGCGAGAGTGCGCGCGAGGAGGTCGCGCCAGCGCTCCATGTCGGCGAGGAAATCGTCGTCGAACTCGGTGGTGCCGCGTTTGCCCTTGGTGGCGGCGGCGAATTTGTCGAAGGAGCCGCGGAGGACCGACTCCTTGGCGAAGATGGCAGCGATCTCGTCCCACTTCTCCGGATACTGGTCGAAGGTGCAGTAGAAGATGCGGCCCGCGGAGGCCTTGTCGGTCTCACGCGGGCGCTGGCGGGTGTCGTAGATGGCGAACTCGTGAAAATCGGTGACGATGCCAAGGGGGAGCTTGGCGGAATAGGAATAGCGGCGGAGCTGGGCGGCCGGGGCGGGGTCGTCCTTGATTTTGACGGAGGGTTTCTTGGCCTCGACGAAAAATTTGCGCGTGCCGCCGATGCGGAACGAGTAGTCGGGAGCGGTGGCGGCGACGCCGGAGAGCTTCAGGGTTTCTTCGTGGACGACGTCCTTGTAGGCCTCGGCGTGACCGGCGGTGTTGTCGATATCCCAGCCCAGGGCGGCGAAGAGCGGGTCGAGAAACTCGCGGCGGAGTTCCGTCTCCTTGTAATCGGGGTCGAGGTAAGAATCGAGATTGCGGCCGAAGGTATCGACGAGGGCGAGGAGGCGCGCGGGAATCGGCATGTCGTGCGGGCGCCACTCCAGTGCGGCATTTCGTGCGAGGCAACATTCGCTTTGCTTCGCGGGCGGTTCGCGCGACGTTGGGCGGCGTCATGCCCAACGTGCTCGTGAACGAGAAATCCCCCTACCTGCTGCAGCATGCGGATAATCCCGTGCGGTGGCTGCCCTGGGGCGAGGCCGCATTTGCGCGCGCGCGGGCGGAGCAGAAACCCATTTTCCTCAGCATCGGCTACTCGACGTGTCACTGGTGTCACGTGATGGCGCACGAGTCGTTCGAGAGCGAAGCCGTGGCGGCGATCCTCAACGAGCACTTCGTCGCGATCAAAGTCGACCGCGAGGAGCGGCCGGATGTGGACAAGGTTTACATGGCGTATGTGCAGGCGATGACCGGGCACGGCGGCTGGCCACTGAGCGCGTGGCTGACGCCGGAGCTGAAACCGTTTTACGGCGGCACGTATTTTCCCCCCGAAGAGCGGAACGGACGCGCGGGGTTTCCCGCGATCCTGCAAGCCATCGCGCGCGGCTGGCGCGATGAGCGCGAGAAACTCGTGGCCGAGAGCGAGCGGGTGATCGGATCGCTGCGCGACTATCACGCGGGGAAACGCGAGGACGGCGGTGAGGCCGACGGGGCCACCGGAACAGGCACGAATTGGTATGACAACATCACCCTGGAGAACTGGAGTCAATCTCAAACAAGATGGCATGTTGCAAGTATCCCGCTGCCCACCGGAGCCAGCAATATTAAATTTCGTTTTGTGATGAGCAGTGATGGCGGAGTTACGGAAGAAGGTATTGGTATTGATGACATCCATGTTTTTGACAGGGCTACCATTTATGAAGGACCTGCCATCACTGGTCTCACTCAAAATATAAGTGGCACCGGCTGGACGCATTTTTCTTCAGCCGGCAAGCGCATCGTTTCCCTCAATCCCAACGGTGTGGATATTGGAATTACATCGGTGCAGGTGCATACAAATGCAGG
>JANPIT010000176.1:0-7243 GCA_031425115.1 Opitutaceae bacterium
TGAGCACGTGCTTGCGGGCGAGCAGCGCGGCTTCGATCACCGTTGCGCGCTCCGTCGGATGGAGTGCGACATCGACGACCGCGATATCCGGCCGGGCGAGCACGGCGCGGTAATCGTTGTAGGGAGTGGCCGCGGGGAAGAACTCGGCGCGGCGTTTCTCGGCGCGCGCGAGCTCGCGATCGCAGAGCGCGACGACGTCGAGTCCCATGGCAACGTAAGCGCGCAGGTGATACTCCGAAATTCCGCCGCAGCCGATCAGCGCGATTTTCGGCCGATACGATTTCGGCCGGGGCGGCAGGTAAGGGAGTGCGGGTGCGGCGATCGTGCCGGCTGATTCGTTGGAGCTGAGTCCGTATCCGGAAGTTGAAGTCGACTGGCTCAAGGTGATGGGGATTTGTCGCGGGATGGCTGGGACGATAGCGAAGAACGGTGCGGCCACTCGCTCACGCGCGTAGCTACGGCAGGCTGGCGTTAGTCGACGAGCTTCACGGTTTTTTTGAGGCGCGCGCTCAAGACCGCGCTGTCGACGATTTGTTGGCCAATGCGCGAGATTTTCGGCGAGAGGGGGCCTGTGAGGGGCGTGCCGGTGTTGATGCAGTGCACGAAATATTGGATCGGATTCTGCAGCGGCGCCTCGAGCTGATCGACTGGGATGTCCTCGCCCGCGGGGTTCTCGCGCGTCTGCACGTGGATGGTCTGAGCGTAGTCGTAGGAGCTGATGGTGCCGTGCTCGCCCTTGAGCACGAAACCGCAGTGCGGCCGTGTCTGGTGAATCCAGGGATCGGTGAACGTGCCCCAGCGGGTCTGGCTGGTGGATAGGCCAACAGCGTAGCGCATAATTGTGACGCTTTGCTCGTCGACTTCGAGTCCGCGCGGATGATCGACGACGGTGGTGACGTCGATGGGCTTTTTGCCGTCGTGAAACCAGGTGCCGAGCGTGGTGCCGTAGCCGAGGTAATCGAGGAGCGAGCCACCGCCGCGCTTCGCCTTGTAGAACCAGCTCGCGCGTTTCATCGCGGGCGTGGGCGTGGTCTCGAGCTTGTCAGCCGCGTGCCACAGGGGACCGCGGTTGCCGCCGTAGTGGTGGAATTCCTGCAGGGCGCCGATCCGCCCCTCGGAGAGCAGTCGATGAGCCGTCACATTGGCGGCGACCCAGCGGAGCGGCCAGTTGATCGCGAGGAGGCGCTTCGCCTTCTTCGCTGCGGCAATCATGCGATCCGCTTCGGCGAGCGTCGCGGCGAAGGGTTTCTCGACGAACAGGTGCGCTCGATACGGCGCGACGAGTTCGACGTAGTCGGCGTGGCGGGAGGTCGCAGGACAGAGGACGACAAAATCGGGCTGGGTGGTGGCGAGGCAGCGGTGCGGGTCGGTGAACACGCGGTCGGGCGGTATCCGGAAATTGGTGATGACGGCCTGCATCCGGGCGGGATGCTCGTCACAGATCCCGACGATCTCCACACCCGGATGGTCGTGGCAGAGGCGTAGAAGATCGCCCATGTGCATGTGATCGAAGTTGAGGCCGACGACTTTGAGTTTTTTCATGGGCGGGGTGGGGCGAAGGAAAAGGTGGCGGCGGGCGTGGAAACGAAGATGCGATGCAGCATCTCGGGCGTGACGCCGGCGGCGCGCAAGGTCTGCGAAAAATCAGTAAGGAGGAATGCCAAGCCGGGTCCGCCGCCGTAGCTGCGCCAGTAGCTCCGTCGGGCGGCGTCCATCCCGAGCATGATCTGGTCAGGAAATTCCGGGAGGAGAGCCAACAGCAGGTCGAGCGTCGGGTTGCCTTGGCCCGGCTTCCAGCGGAAGGCACTGTCGAACTCCACGCGCACGCCCCGCGCGAGAATTTCGCGATGGTAGCCGACGTCGGGCTTCCGATCAGTGTGCGAGAGGCAAACGTGCTGTAAGTTTACGCGGTCACGCTGCAGGCGATCGATTTGCTCGAGGGCAAGCGTGCCTTGCTCGGTGTGCGTCAGGATGGGGCACCCGGTGCGGCGATGCGCGCGCGCTGCCGCCGCGAAAATGATTTCTTCGCGCGGCGTGAAGCGATTCTCGGTCGCGATCTTAATCACGCCGGCCCGATGTGTGGTCGGAGAGGTATTCGATTGCCGGGGGTCGTTCGCATCGACGCTTGCGGTGATTTCCCGGATGAAGAGCGCCGCGAGCTCGTCCTCGTTGCAGGCAGTGCTCCAATGCCCCGGTGGATAGTATTTCGCGAGGTGCAGGCCCGTCGGACAAACGATATGGACGCCGGACTGCCGTGCGAGGTCAGCGAGTTTAAGGGCATTGCGCCCGGCGCCGCCGGGCATCGCGTCGATGATCGCGCGTCCACCTGCGGCGTGAAAGTCGTTCAACTCGCTGACGCCACGAGTCACATCATCGAGGAGGAAATCAGGCTCGTTTTCGGTCGTGTAACTTGGATCGATAATGAGGTGCTCGTGGGCGTAGCAGACGCCCAGCTCGGTCGGCGGGATGTCGCCGAGGACAGTGCGAACAAAGCTCATCGGGGCGGCAGTTCCCACCGTTGGCCGGCGCGCAGCACGACGTGGGGCTGGCCGAGTCGCGCGCACGCGGCGACAAACTCGTCGGGTGGAGCGGTGTTGAAAGCGAACATCTCGTAGTGGCACGGCACGACCCAGCGCGCGCCGATCGCGTGGCTTAGATGAGCGGCTTCGCGGCCATCGAGATTGCCGGACACGCGGCGCTCCGGGGCGCGGCCGTTGATCGGGAGCAGCGCGAGATCGAGGGCGAAGGGGCGGAGCCGGTCATGCATTCCCGGATACAGCACCGTGTCGCCGCTGTGATAGATACGATGCGGACCCGCGGTGACGACGAAGCCGGCGAACTCTGGCGCGAGGTGTTCGTGGGCAGCGGGCACGGCTTCGAATTTAAAGTGACCGAGGGCCGTGCGCTCGCCGTGTGCGAGCGGCACCAGGCGGCTGCGGTGAGCGGCGCCGAGGCGCTGGACGACGAAGTCGATGTTGGCGGCAGGGATTACCAGTTGCGCGTGGGCCGAAGCGGTGAAAAGCGGGAGCAGGGTCTCGGCGTCGAGATGGTCGGTGTGATTATGCGTGGAGGTGACGACCTGCACGAAATCGAGCTGCGCGGGATCGATAACGCGCTCGGTCATGCGCACATGCGGCTTGTCCGTGGCGGCGTATTTGTGCGTGAGCGAGTCGCTGAGGTAGGGATCGAAGAGCAGACACTCGCCGCGGAAGTGGACGAGAAATCCGCTTTGCCCGAGCCACCAGAGCGTGAGCGCATCGCTGGGCGCAGCGGCGCGGACCGCGGCGACATCGGCGATAAACGCGTCGTCCTGGAGGGCGGGTTGGATCATTGAGACCTATTTTGGACCGCGGATTACGCGGATGGCGCGGATCAAGGCATCCGCGATATCCGCGTAATACGCGGTCAAATGACTCACAGCCCCAGTTCCTTTTTCACCTGCCGGATTCCCGCGACCATATTGTTCAGTTTCGGCTGCGCGGCCCAACGGGCGGTCTGGCTCAGGCCGCAGTCGGGCGCGAAGACGAGTTTGTCGGCGGGCGCGTGTTTGAGGCAGAGGCGCACCCGGTCCGCGATGTTCTCGGGCGTCTCGACGTAGTAGCTCTTCACGTCGACGATGCCGACCGCGACGTCCATACGTGGGGAGATCTGTGAGATGAGTTCGATCTCGGCAAACTCGCGGCTCGCCATCTCGACGTGCATCTCGTGCGCCTTGAAATCGAGGAATGCGGGAAACATCGGCGCGATGCGACGCGGACCGATGGCGCGGCCCTTGAAGTTTCCAAAACAGAGATGGGTGCAGAGGCGGGTCCGGCTGTAAACGGTCTCCACGGTGCGGTTGAAGATATCGACGAATCGGCGGGGGTCTTCTTTGTAAGCGTAGCAACTCATCGACGGCTCATCGACGCTGATCTCGCGGCAACCGGCGGCGACCAGCGCCTCGAGTTCCTGGCGCACGATGGGCAGGAGAGCTTCGGTGACGGCCCAGCGATCGGCGTAGTCGCGGTTCGGCACGAGGCGGCCGCTCAGCGTATACGGCCCGGGCACACTGGCTTTCAGCGTGGGGCCAGCGGGCGCTAGACGTTGCAGGCGCTTGAACTCGTCGACGACGCCGAGGCCGCGGGGCGCGCGTAGCTCGCCGGTGATCGCGTGCTTGCCGCGTTGGTCGTGCGCGGGCGGGCCGAATTTCCGCGGTGACACCGACTCGAGCTCGATACCCTCAATGTAGCCGTAGAATGACAGATTGAAATCCAGGCGCGTTTGCTCGCCGTCGGTGATGACGTCGAGGCCGGCTCCGACTTGATCGTGCACGGCGGAGATCACGGCGTCGTTTTGAATCTCGCTCACGTCGGAGCGGCCGAATTCCGCGAGGTGCTGACTCGCGAATTCAAGCCAGCTGGGAAACGGATAGCTGCCGATGACGGAACTGCGGAGGGGGCACGATTGCATGAGGGACGGAGTTTTAGAGGGTGCGTGGGAAGATCGGGCGAAGGTAATCCACATCGTAGCGGATGCTTGGCTCGACCCCGAGTGGCGTCTTGATGCCCTCGATGCCGAGCCAGCCGCGGTAGCCGCTCGCGTCGAGCGCGGTGCGGACCTTTGGAAAATCCATCGAGCCTTTGCCGTAGAGATCGTCGTAGTCCTTCAAGTGGACTTCGCAGATCCGCTCCCGGCCCAGTCGGCGAATGGCGGTGCCGACGTCCTCACCCACTTTCTGCATATTGCCGACGTCGTAGTAGACTTTGATCGCGGGCGAGTTCACGGCATCGAGAATTTGCTCGAGCTCCGGCGCCTTGAGCCACGATTCGATGCCGTAGACCAAGCCGGCGGCCTCGGCGCGCGGAGCCAGTTTCTTGAGGCGCCGAACCGTTTCGGTTACGCCGGCAGCGTCGCCGACGAGGTCGCCGTTGGCGAAGAACGCGAGTAACGCTAAGCGGATCTTCATGCGCTGCATCACGCCCACGCTGTCGAGGACCCACTGTTCGGCCGTCGGGTCACCCTTGTAAGCGACGTGGTTGAGCACGCCCAGCGCGAGTGACGAGATGGCGACGCCCTCCTGCGCGGATGCGGCGAGGATCTTATCCTGCTGCGCCGGACCGAAGAGTGGCAGGGTGGTGACGCCTTCCTTCGGGCGACCGAAGTCCACCTGCACGCCGTCGAGACCGATGCGCGCGGCGAGCGCGAACGCTTCCGGGTTGCACGTTTTCTGCAGCGTCCAGTCGCAGGCGAAAAGCCGGAAGCCGTTTCCCTTGGCCGTGGCCGTCGTTTTCTCCGCGGCTCGCCCGGACGCGAGCAGCGCGGCGGCTCCGGCTACGCCGAGGGAATTTTTGAGGAAGGTGCGACGAGGAATTGGTTTCATAGGGAGGGCGTGGTTTCGGGCCGACGGGAGCGAGCGCTTACGCTTTCAGGCCCGAGAGATCCGCCTGCGCTATTTTCTTGGAGGCCTGCAATTCCTGCCATGTGACCGTGCGGCCTTCGTAGGCGGCCATCCGGCCCATGATGGCGACCAGGTTGCTCGTGACGCTCGGCGCGACGGTCCGGTTCGTAGCGTCCTTCTTTAACACCTGTTCGTGAAACGCGCGGATGTTGGCGACGGCGCCCTCCTGGTATATGCCGCCCGTCTTGCCGCCGCGGTAAAACGTGTCCGCGCCGCCGCGGATGAGCACGTCACCACCGTATGCCGTCATCAAAACGCCGTTGGTGCCGAACATCCGGTTGAAGATACCTCCTGGCGTCCCGTGGGCGTCAAACTGCCGCGAGCTAAACGTGACGCCGACTTGATTCGGGTATTCGTAGAGCAAGGCGAAGTGATCCCACGCGTTGCCCACATCGACGCGCACCCGGCGTCCACCGCTCCCCGTGCACCGAACCGGCGGAGCGTCCTGCATGATCCAACTCATCACATCGAGGGTGTGGATGTTCTGCTCGACGATGATATCGCCGGACAGTGCCTGATCGAAGACCCAGTTTTGGAGTCGCGCTTCCGGCGAACCCGGCGGGGTTTTGAGGGCGAGCCGGCCATCGTGATACGTCGCCTCGCCGAAACACAGATCGCCGATCGAGCCGGCGTGGACGCGGCGAATGGCTTCCGTGAAAAACTCGTTGGTGCGCGTCTGGAAATCCACGAGGAAAACTTTTCCTTTGCCGCGCGCCGCTTCGCCGCTGGCGGCGATCGACCGGCACCCCGGCACGTCGACGGCCACGGGCTTGGCGAGATAGACGTTCAATCCTGCTGCGACTGCGGCCTGCGCCTGCACGGGGTGGAAAAACGGCGGGCTCACGATCGCCACGGCATCCAGCCCCCCGTGCGCGATCATCTTTTCGGCGCACTGCAGGCCGGTGAACGTCGGGGTGGTCGCGGGGAGTTTGAGTTTTTCGACCGCGGACTTCGCGGCGGCGTCGAAGTAGTCGGCGACGCCGACAATCTCGAACCCACCGTGCTCGGCGAACAAGTTGGCGAGCCACTGGCCGCGCTTGCCGAGGCCGATAACCCCGAGGCGAATCCGGCTGTTCGCGGTGCTGCCCTGGGCGACGGCAAGGCTCGTGGTGGAAAGTGCGGCGAGACCCACACTTGCTTGCCCGAGGAAATGGCGGCGGGAAATTTCAGTCGGGTGCGAGGTCTTCATGAGAGGAAGCGAGGGAGAACAGAGTGGGGTGTTTCGCACGGAGAAGGGTTCGGAGCGGAGCGAGGTGGGCCTTACGTTTTCAGTCCGCGCAGATCGACCGGGAGGCGTTTGTTCTCTTTCAGCACGGCGTCCATCGTGAGACGCGTGCGGCGGGCGGCCGCCTCGTATCCAAGAACGCACGTCAGCACGCCGTCGACGGCGCGCTGGCAGGTTTCGTTCTCGAACTGGTCCGCGACGATCTCCCGGTGGAAGCGTGCGATGTTCCGCTCGGCGCCGGCCTGATAAGGATTCGCAATCGCCTCGGCGCTGAAATGATTAGCCCCGCCGCGGACGAACGGGCGGCCCCAGTAGGTGAGCAGAGCGTTGGCGTCGGTGCCGTGGAAGGCGGCGCTGAGCTCGGTGGCGGCGTTGTTTTTCAACGACTGGCCCAAGTGTTGGTGCACGAGGCCGTCGGCGTATTCGTAGGTGAGAGCGCAGACGTCACGGGCATCGCCGTGAGCATTCGGTCGCATGATTTGCGACGCGCCGCTCGCGGCGACGGGGCGGCGACCGAGCACCCAGAGGGCGGCGTCGATCGCGTGGATGTCGAAATTCCCGAGGTAATCGCAGCCCATCGC
>JANPIT010000177.1:0-6037 GCA_031425115.1 Opitutaceae bacterium
TCCAGTTGTCGTTCGCCCCGCCGCCGTCCCAGATCTTGAACGGCGTGGTGTCGGGCACGATGAAGTCCCAGAGCCCGGAGTAGCCGCCGAGGAGCTGGCCGGTGGGGCCGAGGACGCCGCCGCCGGTGCCGTAGAAATAGACGCCATTGAGAAAGCCGCCGGCTATACCCGAAGCGCCGGTTTGGAAGGCAAAAACGTCGCCTTGGCCGGCGTTGTAATTGTTGACCGTGAGAGTGCCGGTGCTGGTTCCCCCGCCGGTGAAAAGGAAATAGTTCGTGGTCGCCGCGGTGCCGAAGTCGATGATGGCAGTATGGTAGGCGAGCGTGCCGACTTGCGCGGAGAAGCCGGCGAGGTCGACGTTGGTGGCAGAGTTCAACGTGAGACTGCTGGCGGCGGAGAACGCATTGGTGGCACCGAGGGCGAGAGTGCCGCTGCTGACTGTGGTGGCGCCGGAGTAAGTGTTCGCACCGGTGAGGGTCAGCGTGCCGCCGCCCTGTTTCGTCAGGCTGCCGGCGCCTGAGATGACGCCAGCGTAGGTGCCGCTCGCGACCTGCTCAAACGTGAGGGCGGCTTGGTTCACGATGTTGCCCTGGAGGCTGACGGTGCTGCCTTGAAGCGCGCCGCCGCTGACGGTCGTGCCACCGGAATAGGTGTTGGCGCCAGTGAGCGTGAGCGTGCCCGTGCCGGTCTTTGTCAGCGTGCCGCTGCCACTGATGATACCGGCAAAGGTCGTGGACGTGTTGCTGTCGCCGGCTGACAGCGTGACTCCACCGAGATCAATGGCGCCGGCGCCCGCGATGGAGCCGACGGTTTGTGCGGGGGCTCCGAGTTGCAGCGTGGCGCCGGCCGCCACGTTGACGGCGGTCGTGGCGGCGAGGGCGTTGGCGGCTCCGAGGGAGAGGGTGCCGCCGTTCACATTGGTCGCTCCGGTAAAGGTGTTGATGCCGGTCAGGGTGAGGTTCCCGGCGCTCTGCTTGGTAAACGTGCCGCCGCCGGAAATGGCACCCGCGAAGGTGCCGCTGGTCGCCTGATCGAAGACGAGCGTGGCGCTGTTGCTGATGATGCCGACCAGGCTGGCGCTCGAGCCGAGCAAGGTGCCACTCGTCACCTCAGTGCCGCCCGTGTAGGTGTTATTGCCGGCTAGGGTGAGCACGCCGGCCCCGGTTTTGATGAGCGTGCCGGTGCCGCTGATGATGCCGGAAAATGTCGTCGCCGCGTTGGTGCCGCCGCTCGTCAGCGCGAAGGAGCCGAGGTCTATGCTACCCGCGCCGGCGATCGAGCCGACGGTTTCGGCAGCGGAGGTGAGCTGGAACGTGGCGCCGGTCGCGATGGTGACCGCGGTGGTGTCGGCCAGCGCGTCAGCCGCGCCGAGTGCGAGCGTGCCGCCGGCGATCGTGGTGGCACCGCTATAACTGTTGGCCCCGGTCAAGGTGGTGACACCGGCGCCGAGTTTTGTGAGCGTGCCGTTGCCGGAAATTGCGGCGGCGTAGTTACCGTTGGTGGTTTGGTCGAAGACGACGCCAGCGTTGTTTACGATGTCGCCCTGCAGGCTGGTCGTGGTGCCGCGCAGTGCACCGGCGCTCACCGTGGTGCCGCCGAGGTAAGTGTTGGCCCCGGAAAGGGTGAGCGTGCCGCTGCCCGTTTTCACGAGCGAGCCTGAGCCGGAGATAGCTCCGGTTGCGGCGGTGTTGCCGCTTCCCGTCAGAGTCAACGTGAGGTTGCCGAGACCGATGGTGCCGTTGAGGGCGAGGCCGCCCGTGCCGGCGTTCCAGGTTTGATTTGCCCCGAGCACCAGCGCGTTGTCGAGCGTCTGGAGGTTGGTGGAACTATTGACGAGGCCCGTCGTTGAGCTGGTCAGCGTCAGCGCTCCGCCGATGAGGTTGAAGGCGCCCGCGGTCGAGTTGAAGGTAATGGAATTAAGGGTCCATGCACCCCCGTCGGCATCGGGCGTCAGACGGATGCTGCCGGTAAAGATGAGATCGGCCGTGCCGGGGTTGGAGGGCGGTCCGTTGGGATTCCAGTTCTGCTGCAGCGACCACCTGTCCTGAGCGGCGTGTCCGCCATCCCACACGAAGCTCGCAGCGCGGGCCATCGGCGTCTGGATAGCACAGGCCATCGACGCCAGGATAAAGCCCGTAATCGCGCGACGCGCCCCCACCCACGGTCGGGTCCGGATAGCACGCGACAGGCACGCATTAATCAGTGATCGCTGAACGGCTTCCACGAGACCACTAGGGTATCGCAAAATGACTGCCGTTGGTATCGGGCAAATGACTATCGTTACTAGGTAGAAACAGGCCTAAATGGCTCGAGCTAACCTCAATACGCTTCACGCGCCGAAGGGCGGTGAAGGCGGCGGGCGTATCACGCAGAGGGAGTGGAACGTGGAACTGGGGCGGAGGGTCGCGAGGTCGTTTCGGCTACGCAAAGAATCCACTGGGTCGCGCGGCTCAGGAAGTGGGGGCGCGGTGGATTTTCGGAGTCCACGTCACATAGCTGGGCTCCTCATGGAGGTAAGCATCCGGTGACTCGGTCGCGTGAAACAAATCCGCCTGAGCGACTCGCGGCATTATTTCCGAGAGCGAATACGGGACGCGCATGACGTGGGCAGGAAGTGGCGACCAGTGGCGGAAATGTTCCGGCATCGCGAGTTCTCCACTCAATTCACCCGTGGGCACGCGCCGGAGTCCACGGCCGAGTTGATAATGGTGCCACGCGTCGCGTCGCGCGTCGGAGATCACTCCGAGCTCGGACCGGCCGAGTGCGTGGGCGACCAGAGCGAGACTCGAAAACGCGAAGACCGGTTTCGGTCGCAGGACACACCACGTCCGAACGGCCATCGCTGCCGTGCGAACTCCGAGGACCGATCCCGGGCCCTCGCAAAATACAAATGCCTCCGCTTCGGTGGGTGCGAGGGGCAGTTGCGCGAGGCTCTGGAAAATCCCGACGCCAGCCTCGTCATCGCTCGTGCGCCACTCCGCGCGGCCATCGCGCCACAACGCTCCGACCTGCACTCGCGAGGACGCGGCGTCGAGGATGAGGAGGGAGGCGTGGGCGGCCAAAAGTTCGCGGAGAGCCGGCATTTCTGCGCCACGAAACGCCGCGCCGCGACAGCGCGCAAGCGCGCAGAATCCGTCATTGACCGACACTCCTCGCAGCCTACCGTGGACAATTCTTTAACACAAAACCAGCCCGCCAATTTCGCCGTGAACGTCCAACTGAACAACGTATCCCCCACTCGTAAAAGCCTCGTCGTCACGCTCGATCCGAGCGAAGTCGACGCTGAGCATCAGGCTGTGGTGGGCGAGATCTCGAAGGTCGCCCGCATCCCCGGCTTTCGTGCGGGCAAGGCGCCCGCTGCCATGGTCGCCAAACGTTTCAGCAAGGAGATCGGCGACGATTTCAAGCAGAAGGTGATCGCGAAAGCTTACCGCGCGGGTCTCGAGAAAGAGAAACTCGACGTGATCAATGTCGTGAACGTGGAAGAAGGTCCGATCGCGACGGGCACGCCCGCCAGCGTTACCATCACTCTCGATGTGCGTCCCGAGTTCGAGTTGCCGGACTACGAGAATCTGACGACCGAAATTGCGCCGACCGAAGTCACCGATGCAGAAGTGGAAAAAGTGATCGAGGGCCTGCGCTCGGAGCGCGCCGATTTCAAGCCGGCCGATCGTGCTGCGCAAAAGGGCGATTACGTGAAGCTCGCCTACGAAGGTAAAATCGACGGTCAGCCGATCACCGACCTTGCGCCGGACAAGCAACTTTATGGCAAGGTCCCGCAGACGTGGGAAGAAGTCGAAGGTGCGAACGAGGGCGTCATTCCCGGGCTCGGCAAGCAACTCGCCGGCCTGAAGACCGGAGAGAAGAAGGACGTCACGATCGCGTTTCCCGCGGAGTTTCCGGCGGTGCCGGCGTTGGCTGGCAAGTCGGCGGTCTACACCGTTGAAGCGCAGGAAATCCGCGAGCGCGTGCTGCCAGAGCTCAACGAAGAGTTTTTCAAATCACAGCAGGTCGATGACCTCGCCGGCCTGCAAAGCCAGGTGCGCAACAACTTGAAAATGCAGAAGGAGCACCAGAACCGTTCTGCGCAGCGCCGGCAGGTGACCGAGCAGCTCGCGGGGAAGGTTGATTTTCCTGTGCCGGATTCACTCGTCGAGGCCGAGACGCAGTCCGTCCTTCGCCAGTTCATCGAGGAGAATATGCGCCGCGGCGTGCCGCAGGAACAGTTCGAGAAGGACAAGAAAGAGCTGTTCGAAGGCGCGAAGAAGGCGGCCGCTGGCCGCGTCAAGATGCAGCTCGTCCTCGCGAAGATCGCGGAGAAGGAAAAGGTCGAAGTGACCAACGACGATCTGAACAACTACCTCTATCGCGAAGCGATGCGCTCCGGACAAAAACCGGACAAGCTTGCGAAGAGTCTCGCGGGTGATCGTGACCAGCTCCGCTCGGTTCAGCAGAGTATCATTTTCGACAAGGCGGTTGATTTTCTGGTGTCCAAAGCTAAGGTTAGCACCGTCCAGCCGAAGGCTTAAGCGGTCCTAACCAATACACCACCTGTGAGCTATTACGTTCCCATTGTCCTCGAAAACACCGGCCGCGGCGAGCGGTCGATGGACATCTATTCGCGCCTGCTGAAAGATCGCATCATCTTTATCGGCACGCCGATCGACGACATGGTGGCGAATCTGGTGATCGCTCAATTGCTCTTCCTCCAGATGGAGGATTCGAAGAAGGACATCCATCTCTACATCAACTCGCCGGGTGGCGTGGTGACGGGCGGAATGGCGATCTACGATACGATGAACTTCCTGCAGTGCGACATCGTGACGTATTGCGTCGGCATGGCGGCCAGTATGAGCACCGTGCTGCTCGCCGCTGGCACCAAGGGCAAACGTTTCGCCCTCCCAAACAGTCGCGTGATGATTCACCAGCCGAGCGGTGGCGCGGGCGGCCAGGCCGCCGACTTTGCGATCGCGGCGCGCGAGATCCTGCGTTGGCGCAAGACGCTCAACGAGGCCATCGCGAAGCACACCGGCAAGGATCCGAGCCAGATCGAGAAGGATTCTGACCGCGATTACTACTTGAGCGCGCCCGAGGCGAAGGAATACGGGATCGTGGATCACGTCGTCGCGTCTACGCGTGAGGCGGCGGCCGTCGTGCAGACGGCGGCTTAGTTGGCCATCGCGCTGGCGAACTCCGGCCTCGACTCATCGTCGACGCAACACACTCTCGGGTCATGGCCAAATCCGCGCGCATGACCCTTTGTTCCTTCTGCGGCAAATCGCAGGCGGAAGTGAAGAAGATCATCGCGGGACCCGGTGTCTATATCTGCGACTCTTGCGTCAACGTCTGCAAGACGATCATCGACCGAGAAGTGAAAGCACCGGCGGTGGATGCCAAGCCGGCTTTCCGCCTCGTCAAGCCATCGGAAATCAAGAAGACGCTCGACGACTATGTGATCGGCCAGGACCACGCTAAAAAGGTCCTCTCTGTCGCGGTCTATAATCACTATAAGCGACTGATGTTCGATTCGGGCCAGTCGAAAGACTCGGCGGCCATCTCTCCGGAATTCAGCGAAGTCGAGGTGGAGAAGAGTAACATCCTGCTCGTCGGTCCCACCGGCTCCGGCAAGACGCTCCTCGCCCGCACGCTGGCGAAAATCCTCGATGTGCCGTTCGCGATTTCAGATGCGACGACGCTCACCGAGGCGGGTTATGTCGGCGAGGACGTCGAGAATGTCGTGCTGCGGCTTCTGCAGTCGGCGAATTACGATGTGAAGAAAGCGGAGTGCGGCATCATCTATATCGACGAGATCGACAAGATCGGCCGCAAGACGGAGAACGTTTCGATCACGCGCGACGTATCCGGCGAAGGCGTGCAGCAAGCGCTGCTCAAGATTCTCGAAGGCACGACGTGCAACGTCCCGCCGCAGGGCGGCCGAAAGCATCCAAATCAAGAATACATCCAGATCAACACCTCGAACATCCTGTTCGTGTGTGGCGGCGCGTTCGTTGGCCTTGATTCGATTGTGCAGCGGCGG
>JANPIT010000178.1:0-16465 GCA_031425115.1 Opitutaceae bacterium
CGAGGCGGAGCGATTTGGCGGCAAGCGCCGGCTGGTGGTGAGCGCACTCCTGGAGACGCTCATTTCCGCACTGCTGGCGCCGCTCAACATGATCTTCAATTCGAAGTTCGTGCTCTTCACGCTACTGGGCCAGGGAGTGTCTTGGGTGACCCAGCGCCGGGGCACGGAAGCGGACGGCACCGATTGGCGTGAGGCGATCATCACGCATGGCGGACAAACGGCGTTTGGCCTGATCTGGGGCATTTGCTCTTATATTATTTCGCCGCCGTTCTTCCTTTGGCTGAGTCCGGTCGTCCTGCCTTTGGTGTTTTCGATTCCGATTTCGATCCTGCTCAGCCAAGGCAGCATCGGACGTGGCGCCCGCCGCGTGGGATTATTCCTCACCCCGGAAGAGACGTTTCCGCCCTATGAGTTGAAGCGCCTGCAGCAGAATCTCGCGGAGTGTTACCGACACCTCTCACCGTTCGAGCCGCTACGAGCTGATTACGGCCTGATGCAGGCCGTGCTCGATCCTTATGTGAATGCGATGCATGTTGCACTCCTGCGTCAGCGGAAACCGACGGAGGAAGCGCGCGAATGGTTCACGCAATTGCGCGAGCGTCTGTTGCGTGACGGGCCGGCGCGCTTTTCGCTGAAAGAAAAAATGGCGCTGCTGATGGACGCCGAGTCGATGATCACGCTGCACCGTGACTTGTGGAGTTGTCCGGCGGAAGATCTGGCCGAGTGGTGGCGGCTCGCGATGCGCCAATACAATGTCCTGACCGCGGCGCCGACGACAGCGCTCTATCGTTAGGTCAGCGCACCCGGGTGGCCGCGCGCCAATTTCCCGTTGGCCATACAACGGACCAGGATCACTTGCCCACGAGCGCAGTAAGCTCGGCCTGTGCGCGGAGGAACTCCGTTTTCACCTCAGCGACCAGCGCCGCAACCTCGCCCAAGCCCTGAGTGCGTGCGAGATGCTCGAGTTTCTCGGCGGCCAAGCGGAGTCCCGTGGCTCCGAGATTCGAGGAACTACCTTTGATACTGTGCGCCGCGCGCGTGAATCTCGAGACATCGCCCGAATTCAGGCTTTGATCCAGCTCGGCGATCCGAGTGGGGGTGTCCTCGAGGAAAATTCCGGTGATCTCGCGCAGGAACTCGTCGTTGTCGCCCGGATTTAGTGCGCGAAGATTCTCGATCGCTTGTGGGTCGATGGGGGAAAAATCTGGCATGGAGGTTTCTACTTATCGGACTCTTGCCAGAATCGTTCAGCACGCAATGCAGGCGCCATAAGTAATGCTACGCAGGCGCCCGAAGGGAGATGTGAGAAACGCTGTGGCGCTAGGTCGCCCACTCAAACGACGTGTTCTGTTCGATTTCGTCGATCGTCGTAAGGCCCAATAAGACCTTTTTCAGACCGTCGTAACGGAGCGTCTTGTAGCCAACTTTCGCAGCCGCGCGGGAGATTTCCTGCACGCTGCGGCCTTCACTAATCAACGTCCTAACCTCCTCGGTGATCAGCACGAGTTCGTGGAATGCCACACGGCCCTTGTAACCAGTGTGACGGCAGGCAGCGCACCCGCGGCCGCGGAAAAAGGGCACCTCGGTCAGGCCATCTTCCTGGAAGTATTTCAACAGGGTGTCACGAGATGGGTAATACGCTTCCTTGCAGGCTTCGCAGATCCGCGCGCACAACCTTTGGGCAAGCACGCCGATCACCGACGGCGCGACCATGTAGGGCTCCACGCCGATTTCGAGCAGGCGCACAATGGCTTGGGGAGCGCTGTTCGTATGCAGTGTCGCGAAGACGATGTGACCGGTGAGGGCGGCCTCCGTCGCAATCTTCGCTGTCTCCAGATCGCGGATTTCACCGATCAGAATTGCGTCGGGGTCCTGGCGCATGAGCGCGCGGAGGATCGTCGCGAACTTGAGGTCGATGTTGGCGTTGACCTGGCTCTGGTTGACGCCGGCGAGTTGGATCTCGATCGGATCTTCGATCGTCGAGATGTTCATGTCCGGCGTGTTGATCTCGTGCAGCGCAGCGTAAAGCGTCGTGGTCTTGCCGGAGCCGGTGGGGCCGGTGACGAAGACGATGCCGTTGGGATTCTGGATCAGCCGCTTGAACGGCTGGAGAATCGTCTGCGAGATCATCATCTTATCCAACGTCATCATCGATTTCTTGCCGGTCATCGCGAGGATGCGGATGACCGCCTTTTCGCCGTAGGCGGAAGGAATCGTGGAGACGCGGAAGTTCGCCATCTGGCTGCCGACCTGCATCGAAAAGCGACCGTCCTGCGGAAAACGCGATTCGGCGATGTTCAGGTTGGAGAGGATCTTGATGCGGGAGAGGAGGGCGCGGTGCAGCTTGCGCGAGTAGGTGAGGATTTCGCGGAGGTTGCCATCGATGCGGTAGCGGATGCGGCACTGACCCTCCTGCGCCTCGATGTGGATGTCGGTCGCCCGTTCCCGCATCGCGAAATACATGATCTCGTCGAGGATTTGAACGAGCGCGTTGTTTTCGGCGAGAGCCGCGAGTTTGTCGCCAGCAATCTCCGGCTTGTCGAAGAGGCTTGAGCGCTCGAGTTCGCCGAGGCTTTCCTCCAGGCCCTTCTCATTCGAATAATGGACGGAGATGGCGTCCTCGATGTCACGCGGTAACGCGAAGACCTGGCTCACGGGCATCTGCGCAATCTGGCTGAGCCGCCGGATCAGGTCGCCGTCATCCGGACTGGCCATCGCGACAGTCAACACCCCGTTGAGCACGTAGAGGCCGACGGCTTTTACTTTTTTCGCGACCTCGAGCGGAATTTTTTCGATCGCTTCCTCGGTGATCACCGAGGCGAACGGATCCACGTAAGCGACGTTCATTGAGTCCGCCCAGAAGCGGCACGCGTCATCCTTCGCCAGATATTTTTCATCCACGACGGCCTGCACCAGCTGCACCGTGTCACCATGACGGGTAGCGAGGTTCGCCACTTCCTGGGGGTAATCGAAATGCGGCAAAGACGAGAGCCGCTCGAGGAAGGCCTTACTTTTGGAATTTTGCACGGGGGGAGGCCTTCGCCTTGAACAGTTTTCCGATCTCGGCTTGATCGAGTTTTTCCATGGCGAACGAACTCGCGGATCGTTCGATCTTCAGCTCTTCGAGCATGGCGGGGAGCGAATACCGGACTTCGGCAATCGCGATGCGCGGCGGAGTGGCAGAGGGGTCGATTGGTTCGCTCATGGGGGCGTTCAACTCAGGTCGAAACACGCGCCGATCGTGGCCGAAAGTGATTTAGTGATTTCATCCTTGGGCGTGTCTTTCCGAATGTAGTTCGCCGCCCCAAGCGCGACTGCCTGCTCGATCGTCTCGCGGTTGGCGAGAGATGTGAGCATGATCACGACGCAGTTGGGATCGATTTCCTTCAATTTTTTCAGGGTCTCGATGCCATCCATTTTCGGCATGTTGACGTCCATTAGCACGAGGTCGGGATTCTCGCGCTGATAGGCCGCGATGGCCTCTTCACCATTGGTCGCCTCAATGATGATCGGGCTCCCGAGCTGCTTTAAAATCAGCGTAAGGTATTTGCGGATATGCGGCTCGTCGTCGACGAGCAGAATCATGCCGGTGAAATTCATGGGGTGGAGGGAAGAGTGACGCGAAATTCGCAGCCGTGGGTGGGAAGATTTTCCGCGACGATGGTGCCGCGGTGTGCTTCGACAATCTTGCGGCAGATGGCGAGGCCGAGGCCAGTGCTTTTCTCGCCGCCCGTCGGCTTGATTGAGAGGCGGCTAAAGTCCTTAAACAGTTTGTCCCGTTCGTCGTCCGGAATTCCCGGCCCTTGGTCACGCACCGAAATGCTGCACGAGCCCTCGCCGATGTTCGCGCGCACAATCGCGGTCACACTTGAGCCGGGCGGAGAATATTTCACCGCGTTGCTCAAGAGATTATCGATGACCTGCTTCATCTTGGCGGAATCAATCACGAGTAACACAGGCGCCGCCGGCGCTTCATAGACGACGTGAGTTTTCTTTTTCGCCGCCTCGATATTGGTCAACATGACGCTCTTCGCCACAAGCTCACCGAGGTTGTGGGACACGAGGTTCAGTTTGAGTTCCCCTGACTCGATCGTCGCGACGTCGAGCAGCTCGTTGACCATTTCGAGCATCGACTGGCTGGCGCCGTGAATGGTCTCGATGAGCTCGGCCTGATCGGGCGTGAGCGGACCGACAGCGCCTTCGCGCAGGAATTCGGCGAGCCCCCGAATCGAAGCGAGGGGATTGCGGAGATCGTGCGCGGCCATACCGAGGAAACGGTTTTTGGCGGCATTGGCCTTGCTCAATTGCTCCACCAAGAGCTTTTGCTGCTCCGAGAGAATCTGGTTTTGCAGGTGCGACCGAATGCGCGCCAATACTTCCTTCGGTTTGAAAGGTTTTGGCAGGTAGTCGACGCCGCCGGCACCCAAACCCTCCACGACATCGTCGGACTCGTTTTTGGCCGTGATGAAGATGACGGGTGCGCACTTGTCGCCATAGTCGCGCTTCAGTTGCCGGCACGTTTCAAAGCCATCGATGCCGGGCATCATTACATCGAGCAGGACCAAGTCCGGCCGAAACGTCGCATATGTCGTCAGGGCTTGTTCACCGGAAGCAACCTCGGCGAGGAGATAACCTTCGCCTTTCAGAATACCGGCGAGGATGCGGATATTCAGCCGATCGTCGTCGACGATCATGATCTTTCGGCCGGTGAGTTGAAAGGGAGCTGAGGTCGGCGACGAAACCATCGGCGGCGAGCTTGTGGTCGTGGCGGAGTAGCGCAATCGGAACTTGTGGTGCTGAATGCGTAGGAAGAATCACGGTGGGGAGGGTCGGAAAAAAGACGCATCACTGAATCTGAATGCGTTGATATTTAACTTGCCGACCCCGCCTCTCCACTGGTTTTCTTGCCGCTCAATCCTCACCACCCATGGGTAAATCATTCGTTTTTTCTTCAGAATCCGTTGGCGAAGGCCATCCCGATAAAGTCGCCGACTTGATCTCCGACAGCGTCCTCGACGCCTGCCTCGCGATCGACAAGACGAGCCGCGTCGCCTGCGAAACCTTCGTTAAATCGAACATCGTCGTCGTTGGCGGCGAGATCACGATTCCGAAGCTGCAGGACAAAAAAACCGGCAAGACCAAGGCGCTCGAAGAAGCGATCAACCTCGGGAAAGTCATCCGCGATGCTATCCGCGAGATCGGCTACACGAATGACGACGACGTGTTCCACGCGGACACGGTCTTCATTAATAACTATCTGACGGCGCAATCTGCCGACATCGCGCAGGGCGTGGACGCCAAGAAGGCAGAAGGTAAAAAGACCGCGGAACAGGGCGCGGGCGATCAGGGCATCATGTTCGGTTATGCCTGCACCGAGACGCCCGAGCTCATGCCGACGCCGATCATGTTCGCGCATCGCCTCGGTCGTGAGCTGACGAAAATTCGCAAGTCCGGCAAGGCCGCGTGGCTCCGTCCGGACGCCAAGTCTCAAGTCTCGGTCCGTTATGAGAACGACAAGCCGGTCGAGGTGGTAAACGTTGTCATCTCGACGCAGCACACGGCCGATGTCTCGCACGGGACGATCGAGAAGCATCTTATCGATAACGTCATCAAGAAGGTCATTCCGGCCTCCATGCTGACCAAGAATACTGAATACCTGATCAACCCGACGGGCCGCTTTGTTATCGGCGGACCGCAAGGCGACTCCGGCCTCACCGGTCGTAAGATCATCGTGGATACCTACGGTGGCTGGGGCCGCCACGGTGGCGGCGCCTTCTCGGGCAAGGACCCGTCGAAGGTCGACCGGTCGGCCGCCTACATGGGCCGTTGGGTGGCTAAGAACATCGTCGCGGCCGGCCTGGCCACGCACGCCGAGATTCAGTTCGCCTACGCGATCGGTCACCCGAAGCCGGTCTCGGTGCGGGTGGAGACCTTTGGCACGGGCGTTCTCGGTATTTCCGATGAACAAATCACCGAGGCTGTGACTCAGGTCTTCAGCTTCAAGCCGGCCGACATTGTTTCTCAGCTCAACCTGCTGCGTCCCATTTACCGCGAGACGACCAACTACGGACACTTCGGCAAAGCCGGGATGCCGTGGGAGTCGACCGCCAAAGCGGCCGCCCTCAAGGCCGCTTTGAAATTGAAATAAGCGCCGGGGTTTCCGCGCCGCGCCCAGTAATCTCCAACGTTTCGAACATACTCTCTATCATGTCATCCGCTACGATCGCGCGAAAAGCGCAGGATTATCACGTCAAGGACATCGGCCTCGCTGACTGGGGCCGCAAAGAAATCTCCGTCGCCGAGCACGAAATGCCCGGCCTCATGTCGGTGCGCAAAAAATTCGGTCCGCAGAAGCCGCTCGCGGGCGTGCGCATCACGGGCTCGTTGCACATGACGATCCAGACCGCGGTGTTGATCGAGACGTTGAAGGAACTCGGCGCCGATGTGCGCTGGGCTTCTTGCAATATTTTCTCGACGCAGGATCACGCAGCGGCGGCGATCGCGGCCGCAGGCATTCCGGTCTTCGCCTGGAAGGGCGAGACGCTCGAGGAATATTGGGACCTGACGCTGAAAGCAGTGACGTTTCCCGGCGGCAAAGGCCCGGAGCTCGTCGTCGACGATGGCGGCGACGTCACGCTCCTGATTCACAAGGGCTGCGACCTCGAAGAAGGCAGCAGTGAGTGGGTCAACTCGACTTCCGGTTCGCCGGAGGAGCAGGTCATCAAGAATCTCCTGAAGAAGGTTCACAAAGAGGACCCGCTCAAGTGGACGAACATCGCCAAGGCTTGGCGCGGCGTCTCGGAAGAGACGACGACGGGGGTGCATCGCCTCTATCAAATGCTCGAGAAGGGCAAACTGCGCGTGCCTGCGATCAACGTGAACGACTCCGTCACGAAATCGAAATTCGACAATCTTTACGGCTGCCGCGAGTCACTCGCCGACGGTCTGAAGCGCGCCACGGATGTCATGATCGCTGGCAAGGTCGCCTGCGTGTGCGGCTATGGCGATGTGGGCAAGGGCTCGGCATTTTCGCTCAAAGGCTTCGGCGCTCGCGTCATCGTCACTGAGATCGACCCGATCAACGCCCTCCAAGCTTCGATGGAAGGTTTCGAGGTCAACACGCTCGAGAGCACCCTCGGCACGGCAGACATCTACGTTACCACAACGGGTAACAAGGACATCATCACGCTCGAGCACATGCGCGCGATGAAGGACCAGGCGATCGTCTGCAACATCGGCCACTTCGATAACGAGATCCAGGTCGATAAGCTCAACGCGTCCGACGCGAAGCGCATCAACATCAAGCCGCAATACGACCTCTATACCTTTCCGAAGGGTAACAGCATCTACATGCTCGCGGAAGGTCGCTTGGTGAACCTGGGCTGCGCCACCGGGCATCCTTCGTTCGTGATGTCGAACAGTTTCACGAACCAAACGCTGGCTCAAATCGATCTTTGGACGAAGAAGGACACCTACGCGGTCGGCGTGTATCGGTTGCCCAAGCACCTCGATGAGGAAGTTGCCCGACTCCACCTCGACAAGATTGGTGCCAAGCTCACGAAACTCACGAAGGAGCAGGCCGAGTATCTCGGCGTGCCACTCGAGGGTCCCTACAAGCCCGAGCACTACCGCTACTGATCTCGCGACAGCGTTTGGCTCTCGCTCTTCGCGCCGACCTTCGGGTCGGCGCTTTTGTTTACGAAAGCGTCGACGAGGGCTGTTGGCCGTGGCGCATCGGGAAGGGGATCGCAGTGTCGCCCTTCTCGTAATCGGTCAGCAGCGAGAACCGGAAGGTCGTGCCTTCGCCCGGCTTGCTGTCGACGGAAATGGTGCCCCCCATCAGCTCGCAGAGGCGCTTGGAGATGATTAGGCCGAGGCCCGTCCCGCTCCGGCGCCGTTCCGACGAGCTGTCGACCTGGCTGAACGGCTTGAAGAGCTTGGAAATCTTGTCGGCGGGAATGCCGATGCCGGTATCGGCAACGGAGAAGAACAGCCGCAACGCGCGGCGCGTGTCGCGCATGCTGACCGGTTCGCCGCGCATGCAGGAGACGTGCACCGTGATGCTCCCGCGCTCGGTGAACTTGAGGGCATTGCCGATCAAGTTGGTGAGGATCTGACGGAGGCGGGCCTCGTCGCTGTTGACGATGACGGGCACATCCGGGTCGATATTCGCGGTGAGCGTAAGGGCGGCGGAGCGCGCGCGCGGCTGGAAGAAGGCATTCACTTCTTCTACGCATTTGTGCAGCGCGAAAGGGGAAGACTCGATCTCGATCTTGCCCGCCTCGATCTTCGAAAGATCAAGAATGTCCGCGATCAACTTTTCCAAGGCTTGGCCGCTCGACTTGATGATCGCGACTTGTTCGCGTTGCTCCGGGGAGAGAGGCGAATCAGCGAGGATCTGCGCGAAACCGATCACGCCGTTGATGGGCGTCCGGATCTCATGGCTGACGATGGCGAGAAATTCACTCTTGGCTCGATCGGCGGCCTCCGCGGCTTCCTTGGCGTGGAGCAGGGCGGCCTCGGCTTCTTTGCGCAGCGTGATGTCGTGTCCAACGGCCTGATACTCGAGCATGTTGCCCGAGTCGTCTTTGATCGGGCGCTGCGTCCACAGGACCCAGCGGCGACGGCCGTCCGGGAAATCCAATTCGCGTTCAAACGTATAGGGCTCATCGCCAATCGCGGCGCCCTGCGTGAAGAGAGGGGAGCTTTGCCCGACGAGCTCCGCACGCTTGCGGCCGAAGGCCTGTGCGTAGGCGCTGTTGACGAAGGTGAGTTTCCCATCGAGGCGGTAGCGGCAAATCAAGTCGACCTGGTCCTCGACGATCCCGCGATAGCTGGCCTCGGTTTTTTGGAGAGCTTGGGCCATCCGTTCGATGTTGCGTGCCAGGCCAATGATTTCGTCGTGGTCAGCTTCACCGGGTGGTTCGTTTTGATCGACCGGCACTGCGGTGCGCAGCGTTTTCAGTCGCTGCATCATGGTCCGATCCCAGACGTAGCCGGCCAAGACGAGCAGCACGCAACCGATGATGGCGAGGGTCAGGACGTAGTAGATCGGACCTAAGCGGTCGCGCAGATCCTCATCCGTCGAAACCTTTACCACGATGGCTACGAGCGCGACGGCCAAGCTAGCCGTGAGCGCGAGGATTAAGAACGCTTTGCGATTCGAGTTCTCTGCCATGTCCGGGCCTAGCAATGCATACGCGTATCGGTGAAGTCTAATGAAAAAGCGCCGCGGCGCTTACGTAAGACTACGCTCGGGTTTCGAGGAGTGTAACGTGGGCAAACCGGCCACTCCGCGACCGCGGTCACGGCCTGAGGTCAGAACGGCGCAGGCAATCCCCCGATGTGATTGTAGCGAAGAGTCCGGCGAGAATAGCTTTGAACCGCGTTCGCGCGGTCCTACACAAGCCGGCTCCCGCCATGCGTCGCAAAGTGAAAATTCAGAGTGTCTCGCTCGCGCGGGAATCCGATCACACCGTGATCAGCTGGATACGTCGCGCGCCAAGCTGTAACGCTGCGGCGGAATGGATTGGCGCCGACTTGCCGCGCCCTTTCTGGAAGCGAATGGAAGAACGCGCCCAGCCTGCGCCCCTCCAAACTGCAGCCGGCGGCTGGCGTCGGGGTGGTTGTGTTCAACTGCATCGTTCCAGCTGAAACAATCATGCCGCTCCGCGTGGTATTTCTCGGCTCCGATGTGATCGCGCGGCCGCTGCTCGACTGGCTGGCAGGGGAGGGGGCATTGCTCGCCCACGTGGTCGGTGTCTTTACGCAACCGGATCGAGCGGTCGGTCGCGGCCAGAAAATTCAGCCCAACGCGATCAAGACGTGGGCGGAGAGCCGGGACCTGCCGGTCTATCAGCCGGAAAAATTATCCGAGGAGTCGCGAGCCCAGCTGGCCGCGCTCCAGGCGGACATCGGGCTGGTCATGGCGTATGGGCACATTTTGCGCGACGAGTTTATCGGCACTCCCCGTCTGGGAATGCTCAATCTGCACACGTCGTTACTACCGAAGTATCGTGGCGCTTCGCCGATCCAGTCGGCCATCGCGAGCGGGGAACGGGTCAGTGGCGTGACCTTGATGCGCATTGTCCGGCGGCTCGATGCCGGACCCATGGTCGAGGCGGAGACGGTGAATATCGCCGATCTGGATACGGCGGCGGATTTGGAAGTCAAACTCGCCGCGGCGTGCGTGCCGCTGGTAGCGCGAAATCTCGCGCAGTTGGCGCGCGGCGACCTCCGGGCGACGGCGCAGGATGACGCGAAGGCGACCTATTGCCGGAAACTGGAGAAGCCCGACGGCGCGCTCGATTTTGCGGCCCCCGCGGCAGTGTTAGCGGCTCGTGTCAACGGACTCTTTCCCTGGCCTTCCTGCAGTGTAGAGATGGGCGGGCAGAGCGTAAAACTGGGTTTGGCGGATGTCGTCACTGCGCCCGCCCGACCTGGTGGCCCGCCCGGCGCCTTCGTCGGAGTGGATGAGGATGGGCTGCTGGTGGCGACGGGGCAGGGCTTGCTGCGCTTACGACGGCTCCAACGGGCCGGCGGAAAAATGCTGCCGGCTGCGGATTTCCTGCGCGGTTTCCCGATCAGCGTCGGCGTAGTGCTGCCGTCGCAACCGATGACGACGCTCGTGACGACGCGCTAGCGCGTGGTGCCTGGTGGCACGCGAGAGCTGGCGGGAATGCGGGCGGATTTCAGTTTGTCGCGCGCTTCCGCAGGGACTTCGATGCGGGTGATGGGCAGGTAGGTCAGAATCACGATGCGCTGGTCGGTTACCGGGACCGAAATCCGGGCGCGGGTAGCACGTCGCGAGCCTTCGATTTTTACCTCGTAGTCGCGGATGATGCCGCTGCGCAGGTTCATGGTTACCGTGACGTTCGTCGCGGGCTCGGTCTCATCTTCGTTGGGTTTCGCAGGGTCCCCCGCTCGGCTGCGGATGCGCGCGATGTATCCGTCGCCCGTTGCTTCGAATTGACCGCTGCTTTTCAAGAACGGCACGAGTTCCTGATCGGGCCGGCGGATGTCGGGACGATCCGCGCGGCGCAGCCAATTGTAGCGGACGGTCGGTGCTTGTCCGTGCAAGCGTTCCTCCGCCTGGGCCGTGAGGATTTCGCGATCGGTCAGCCAGCCCTCGGGAGTTTTAGTCACCATGCTCCCATCGGCCGCGATGATGGTGTCGAGGCGCAGCCCGTCGGCCCATTCACGTTGAATCAACATGTCGCCCTGCCGATCCAGTTGGCCCTTGAGGTTAGGGGAGGTGCTTTGCTGCACCGTTGTGACGGTGCCGCGGCGAGTCTCGAATTGTTGGGCAACGGGACCGGGGTCGGCGTTGATGATCTCCCAAGAATAACTTTTCTGATCCCGCAAATGCTCGAGAGCGGACACGAGTGCCGATGGCGGCGCGGCGTGCGCGGCGCTGAAAAAGGAAAAAGCGACAGCGAGGGAGCGGACGGTGGCGGCCATGGGGTCGGGATTACGGCGACGCGACAAGTCCGCATCGTCGTCACCGTCAAGCGAAGGTCAATTCCGGCGACGCGATTCGCGCGGACCACAAGCCGCTTGTTTTCACGAGGTGTTTCCGCAAGCTGCGCGACCATGTGGAAATGTTTGCTCGTGCTTGGCACCGTCGCGACGACGGCATTGGCCCAGACTCCTCAGATTGAGCTGGCCAACCTGCGGGAGGATGTGCGCGGACTCACGCAACGCGTGGCCGAGCTCGGTTTAAAATTGGAGCAGGTGGAGCGGGAAAATGCGGAATTGCGGCAGAAAGTGGCGGCAGTGGATCGGACACATGCGACGCTCACGCAGGTGAACGAGGCGGTGGCGGAGGCGAAGTCCAGTTTGCGCAGTGCGGTCGCGACGGCGAAGACTGAGACGTTGCAGCAAGTTGCCGCGCAGATGGAAAAACTCGGCAAGCAGACGAATGCGGCCCTGGCGGATTTGGCGAAGCAGCAGGCCACGCGCACCGTGGTCCAGACGAGTTTCACGGAGGAATACTCGAAGGAAGGCGTGAGCTACACGGTCCAGAAGGGCGATTCGCTCGCGGTCATCGCAAAAAAAACCGGCGCAAAGCAGCAGGATATTATCAACGCCAACAAGCTCTCCGATCCTTCTCGCATCACTGTCGGGCAGACGCTCTTCATTCCGGGAGGAAAATAAACCAGCATGCCGGCAGCACCCAAATCTCGTCCCGCACTCGGTCGTGGCCTCGGCGGCCTCATTGCGGCCGCAAAGCCCGCGGCTGCACCCGCCGCTGTTGCGGCCCATCCAACTGCGGCAGCGCCAGCCGCTCCGGCGTCTGCCGGCGCACCGGGTTATCTGGAGATCGCGGTGCATCTGATCGAGCCGAGTCCCTATCAGGCGCGGCGCGAGATTCCGACTGAACAGCTGAGCGAGCTGGCAGAAAGCATCCGTTCCGAAGGCCTCTTGCAGCCGATCGTGGTCCGCAAGGCCGGCGATAAATTTCAGTTGATCGCGGGCGAGCGGCGTTGGCGTGCGTTCCAACTGCTCAAGATCAAGTCGATCCCCGCTCGCATCGTCGAGGCGAGCAATGCTTCGTCGGCGGCGTTGGGGTTGATCGAAAATCTGCAGCGTGAGGGGCTCAACCCGATCGAAGAGGCGCACGGTTACGCCAGCCTCATTCGTGATTTCGATCTGACTCAGGAAAGCGCGGCAGAGCGCGTCGGGAAAGGCCGGGCCTCCGTGGCGAATTCGTTGCGGCTGCTATCACTCGATTCCGACCTTCAGGCCTATGTTGCGAAAAACATGCTCAGCGTCGGGCATGCCAAGGTGTTGCTGGGCGTGGAAGATCCTGCGCAGCGCGCGATGCTGGGTCGGCGGGTGATTGAGGAAGGGTTGAGCGTGCGCGTGACGGAAAAACTAGCCCTGACTGCCAAAGCGGCCAACGGCACCTCGTCGGCCGCACGTCCGGCTGCCAAGCCGGGGTTGTCGCCCAAGGATGCGTCGACCGTGGCGGGCATTGAAAAGAAGCTGACTTCCCATTTGGGCGCGCGGGTGGCGGTGCTACATACCGCCAAAAAGGGCCGGATCGTCATCGAGTATCGCGGCAACGAGGACTTGCAGCGGCTGTTGGAAAAACTGGGCGTCGAAGCCTGAGATTTCGCGCGCCCGACCCGCAAGTTGTTGCGGTGCCAAGGTCGAAAACCGGGGTCAAGTCTCGGTTGACAACGCGCATTCACCTCTGCACTTCTGACCCTTTCACATGAGCGTCCTCCTCGCAATTTTCACCTTCATCTTGATCCTGGTTTCGCTGTTTCTGGTCATGATTGTCCTGATGCAGAAATCGAAAGACGGCGGCATGGGCGCCGCTTTGGGCGGAGGAGCCGCTGAAGCAGCGTTCGGCGCCGACACCAGCAATGTGCTGAGCAAGTCCACGATTTACGCCGCCGTGATTTTCTTTGTTTTGGCCTTCGGTCTCTACCTCGGCCGCATCTACGAGCGCACCCACGCCAAGGCAGCGGCGGGCACCGCCCTTCCGACGATCGCTGCGCCGGCTGTCCCAGTTACGCCCGCCACGACGACGGCCGCCCCAATGACCGTGCCGACTACGACGACGCCGGCCGCGACGACGCCTGCTCCGGTGACGAGCGCCCCGGAAGCCCCGAAGAGCGAAGCACCGAAGAAGTAATCGCCGGTCTGATTCGCCATGCTAACCGCTGGCCCATTTGCGCCCGCCCGATTTTGGCGGGCGTTTTTGTTTTTAGCGATCGTCGCCGCCACTTCGGTCGCACCGGCCGCAAATCCGCCGAGTTCGCTGCCGGACCTGGCTCAGGTGGGCAAACCCGATGCCGTGGAGGCCGCTCGGCTGCTGGCGCAATTTCGACAAGCGGGCATTCCCGGGGAATTTTTTTTGGAGATCGAGTTGCGCACTATGCCGCGGCGTGGGGTGGGACGCACATTCAAGGGCCAACTCTGGGGCAGCCGTAACCAGCAGGGCGCGATCACGCGGGTGGAGCTCACCGATGCGGGCGGCGCCAGTCACCGGCTGCTGATCCAGAATGGAGAAAACCCCGCTGTTTGGCGATTCAGCGCAGGGAAGGTCACGGCGCTCGGGGTGCCCGATTTGTTTGCGCCACTGATTCCCGGCGTGGAAGTGACGCCGTTCGATGTGCAAATGCCGTTCCTCTATTGGCCGGGCGCCACGATGGAGAAAATTGTCCGCGTCTTGGGCCGCCCGACCTATTCCTACCTCTTCCGTCCGCCGGCGGAGTTCGCCGCCCAGTATCGCGAATTCGGCGCCGCGCGGGCGTATCTAGATACTCAATTCAACCAACTGTTGCAGACGGAAATAATCGGGGCTTCGAACAAGGTCGTGAAGACCTTCGCATTCGTCAGTTTGAAGCGGGTGGGCGACCAGCACATCCCCAAGCAAGCCGACTATCGCAACGAAGTGACCCGGGACAAAACGCGACTTCAGGTTACCGGGGCCGCGCTTAAGCTCAATTTGCCGGCCGCGCTTTTCGTCCCAGAAAACCTGACACAAGCAGGTCAACTGCCACCGCCGGGCAGTGTCGTGCGGATCGATCCCTGAAGCGGTTTTCAGAGGAGAAACCCGGTTGTCCGTTCTGGTGGATACGCTCAATTCGAGCGGGGTAGGGCGTCGGCTCGCGGACTCCGGCGGGAACATTAAAATGCAAGTTCTGACGAAGAAATGAAATTTTTCGTTGCGGCCGAGCGATTTGCGGTGCCTGCTCCGTCTCGTCGTCCGCTTTACCCTGTTCAGCCCGCTCGTCGTATGGCCAAAACATCTCGCAAGCCGTCTGCCCCGCTCACGTTCGATCTTCCCGAATCGCTAATCGCGAGAATCGAGACGATCCGCAAAGGACATGGTTTCGCCACCGCGAGCGAAGTCGTCCGCACCGCGATCAGCGGTTATGATTTCAACAAGTGTGAGCCGAGTCGCGATCCTCACCGCCAGATTTCAGTCCGCATTACTGCGGACCAGCGCGCCACGCTGAAGCGCTTCGCGCGTCAGAAGGACGCCAGTGTCGGCGAGCTGTTGCGGCTCGCGCTCGACGCGATGCCCTCCAAGGGCAAAAAGCAGAAGTAACGCCCGGCGCACCCGCGCCCGCGTCCCTTCCAAGCGGCGGTGAGAACCGCCGCTTTTTTCGTCGATACTCACTCCGCGAGTGCGGCGTTACCGCCACCGCGAGTAGCGCAATGTCCCGCTCGCTCGCCGTGGTGCGCGGGCTTGCCTTTCGCACAGCGCGACCTTTTGGTCCCAGCGTTTGTCCATGAGCAACCCTCCCGCGCCACTCTCGACTTGGGCCCGCAATGTTTCGCCTTCACCGACGCTCGCCGTCGATGCCAAGGCCAAGGCCCTGCAAGCAGCGGGTGAAGATGTTTGTGGTTTCGCCGCCGGCGAACCCGACTTCGACACCCCCGAACACATCAAGGAGGCGTGCATCGCGGCGCTGCGGTCAGGGAAAACCAAATACGCGCCGACCCCTGGCATCGAGCCACTGCGGCAGGCAATCGTCGCACGCTACGCGGCGGAATACGGCCTGAAGGCCACCCCTTCGCAGGTGATCGTGTCGCCGGGCGGCAAGTTCAACTGCTACCTCGGCGTGCTCGCCACTTGTTCGCCCGGCGACGAGGTGATTGTGCCGGCGCCGTATTGGGTCAGCTATCCCGAGATGGTGAAGCTCGCGGGCGCGGTTCCGAGATTCGTGCTGGCCGACGACACCACCGGCTTTCGGCTGACGCCGGCAATGGTCGAGGCTGCCATCACGCCGAAGACGCGTCTCCTGATTTTGAATTCACCGTCGAATCCAACGGGCGCGGTCTACTCGCGCAAGGAACTCGAGGATATCGTGGCCGTCGCGTTGAGACATAATCTCTATATCTTGTCGGATGAGATGTATGAACATCTTGTTTACGACGGCGCAAAACCCACGTGCATCGCGACGTTCAGCAAGGAAGTCGAGGCGCGCACAATCACGGTCGCGGGCTTTTCCAAAACCTACGCAATGACGGGTTGGCGCATCGGCACCACCCTCGCTCCGGCGCCAATCGCAAAGGCGATCTCCGAGCTGCAGAGCCAGATGTCATCCAACGTGACGACTTTCGCGCAATATGGAGCGCTCGCGGCGTTGACGGAAAAAGAAAAGACGGCGGCGGCCCTCAAGCTGATGATGACGGCGTTCGACCGTCGGCGGAAACTCCTCCACGCCGAGCTGAACAAGATCCCGGGAATGACCTGTCTTTTGGCCGAGGGTGCGTTCTACCTTTTTCCGAATGTGAGCAGCTTCGGGCTGAAGGATCTCGATTTTTGCAATCGCCTGCTCGATCAGGAGAAAGTGGCGGCCGTGCCCGGGAGCGCGTTTGGCGCCGAGGGTTATCTGCGCCTCAGCTACGCGACGAGCGACGACATCATCAAGAAGGGCGTGGAGCGGCTTACCCGCTTCTGTGCTTCGTTGAAGAAATAATTTAGCGGGGCCCGGCCAGG
>JANPIT010000179.1:0-3484 GCA_031425115.1 Opitutaceae bacterium
GTGGTTCGATCAGACCTGTGGCGAACTCCTCAGCTACCTCGACCAGAAAGGCCTCCGCGAAAACACCATCGTCGTATATACAACTGACAACGGGTGGCTGCAGGATCCGGAACGCGCCAACCGTTTCGCGCCGCGCTCAAAGCTCACGCCCTACGAAGGCGGCAATCGCACGCCGATCATGGTGTCGTGGCCCGGCCGCGTGGCACCTCGTCAGGATCGAGACCACCTCGCCAGCAACATCGACCTCTGGCCGACCCTCGCAGCGCTGCTCAAAACTCCCCTGCCGAAAAATCTCCCCGGCATCGACCTCACCGATGCCAAGGCCCTCGACGGGCGCACCGCGATCTTCGGTGAGCAGTATGCGCACAACATCGCCGACGTGGAGGCGCCGACGCGCAGCCTCGAACATCGCTGGATCGTCGATGGCTGGAACAAGCTCATCGTGCCCGACGCCCGCAATCGCCCCAACGCCCAACCCGAACTCTACGATCTGAAGTCCGACCCGTGGGAGAAAATCGACCTCGCGTCGAAACAGCCCGAGCGCGTTCGCGAGCTGCGCAAGAAGCTCGACGCCTGGTGGACCCCGCCCGTCGCCGCAAAGTGACCCGCGCTGTCCCCATCCTCGCACGAATGCGCACCCGCTCCTTGTTCCTTCTCGCCGCTGCGCTCGCCGGGTTCGGCGTGCACGCCTCCGCGGCGACCCCGAACATCCCGCCTCGCAACGAAGAGCTGCTCACGATCGACAATGGCCACGTCAAAATCGGGATCGACCGCGCCAAGGGCGGCGCGATCACCTGGCTCTCGTGGTCGGCGTATCCAAAAAACACGGTCAACATCGCCGACCCCGGCCGGCTGATCCAGCAATCCTACTACGCCGGCCTGCGCCTCGACCGCCAGGCCGATGGCCAGAGCAAATCATGGAGCCCGTGGTCGTGGAATCCGATCCAGGGCGGCGGCGTGTCGTCGTGGGCTCGCGTCAACACCTTCGAGCGCCGGGCCGACAATTCCCTCTACGCCGAGACGGTGCCGAAACTGTGGGACATGCCGAACGAGGAAGCCGCGGCCCTCATGCGCCAGTGGACGGGGTTCGAGCCCGCGATGCCCGACGCCGTTGTCGTGCGTTGCGAGTTCATCGCCCAGCGCGAAGAGAACGATCGCTGGGGCCCGGCCAAACTTTCACCGCAGGAAATCCCCGCCTGCTATTTCACGCGTAACTTCGACCGCGTCCAAAGCTACTTAGGCGACGGGAAGTGGCGCCCGGAAACACAGCCACCCGGCCCGCCGTGGGGCCGGGTGAAACCGCCGCTCAACGTCATGGCGGTCTTCGCGCCGGATGGCCAGGGCGTCGCCATCTTCAGCCCCTCGGCGACGCAGAACTGGAACTTCGGCCCGCACGGTGGCGGGGCGAGCGCGGATCCCAAGGCCGGACCCTGCATGCATGTCGCGCCGATCGACCGCGTGCTGCTCGGCCCGAAGTCCACCTATCGCTTTCGCTACTGGCTCGTGGTCGGCAACGAAAAATCCATCGCGCAGCGCCTCGATACCCTCATCGCGAAATATTCCGCCGAACGCGCTTCGCTCTCCAATCCATGAGTTCTCTTTCCACTCGCTGCCGGCACCTCCCGGCGCTGGTTCGCTCACTCTGCGTCGCGCTCGGGGTCGCCGCCACGCTCGCGGCCGCGCCGGCGAAGAAACCGAATGTGATCCTCATCTATAGCGACGATCATGGCTGGGCCGACATCGGAGCCCAGGGCGTCGACGCCGACATTCGCACTCCCCACCTCGACGCGATGGCGCGAGACGGCGTGAGGTTCACCCGTGGCTACGTCACCGCGCCGCAGTGCGTCCCCTCGCGCGCGGGCGTGATCACCGGCCGTTACCAGCAGCGTTTCGGCGTAGACGACAACGGCAAAGGTCCGCTCCCGCTCGCCGAGATCACCCTGGCGGAACGACTCAAGCCCGCCGGCTATGTTTCCGGCCAGATCGGAAAATGGCACCTCGAGCCGCCGCCTTCCCGCGAGGGTGCGGGCCCGGCGATTCGTGGGGAGCAGGGCTTCATGCCACGCGACCAGGGCTTCGACGATTACGCCACGGGCCAGCTCGGCACCTTCGTCGCCTCACATGATCTCAACGGCGCGCCGCTGCCGAACGCTCCGCAGCGGGTCAGCGACTCGCGTTTCCGCTGCGTCTGGCAGGCCGATGCGGCGGTCTCATTTGTCGAGCGGCACGCCGGAAAGCCGTTCTTCCTCTATCTCGCCTTTTTCACTCCGCACGTCCCGCTCGAGTCGCCCGAACCGTGGTTCGGTCGCACGCCCGCGCACCTTCCAAAAGAGCGGCGCCAGGCACTTGCCATGACGGCCGCGATGGATGACGGCATCGGCCGCCTCCGTGCCGCGCTGCGCGCAAAGGGCATCGAGAAGGACACGCTCCTCTTCTTCATCGCCGACAACGGCGCGCCCCTGAAGGAGGGCGCTTGGAACGGCTCGATCAACCGCCCCCTCACCGGCGAGAAAGGCATGCTCACCGACGGCGGCGTGCGGGTGCCTTTCCTCGCCGCGTGGCCCGGCACACTCCCGGCCGGAAAAATTTATGATCCGATGGTCAGCGCTCTCGATGTCGCTGCGACCGCCGCGGCCCTCGCCGGGTTGCCCGCAGATCGCGCCCTCGACGGCGTGAATCTCGTGCCCTACCTCACCGGCGAAAAGTCCGGCAACCCCCACGACGCGCTTTTCTGGCGCTGGCGTTCGCAGGCCGCTGTCCTCGACGGACGCTGGAAGCTCGTTCTCCTCGGAACGCAGCGGTTCCTCTTCGATACGCACGCCCCCGAGGGCGAGACGCGCAATCTCCTGTCCCAGCACCCGGACATCGCCGAGCGTCTTTGGGCAAAGCTTCACGCCTGGGACGCGACGTTGCTGACGCCGGGCCTTCCGACCGAAGTGAACGCGCAGGACCAGCTCTTCTTCGATGCGCACGTGCACAAGAAGGTCGGGGTCAACCCGAGCAAGCGTCCCACCGGGAAGCAGAAGAAAAAGTCGCCGTGAAACTGCCCCGCGCTCGTCTCTGTCTCTTCGCGGCTCGGAGCGCGCTCGGGTCGGCGTGTCGACAGCATCGTCTGCTCAACCCGCCGCCACCGCCGATCCGCCGAATCTCGGCCCGCCCGCGCCTTCTTGCGGCTCTCGTCCTCGGTAGTGCCCTCGCACTCGCCAGTTGCGCGGTGGGGCCGCACGGGCGCACCGGCACGCTCACTTCCGCGTCCGCCATCAATCCCGGCGTGCCGTGGCCCGCGACTGACGCGCTCGACCGCACCCTGCCCGTTGCCGTGTCGGGAGGCGGCGTGCGTCCCAACCGCACCGTCGGCATGTTTTACTTCCTCTGGCATAACCGTCCGGGCGGCGATCTCCCGAAAAACATCGCGCACATCCTCGCCCAGGATCCCGACGCTCTGAAAAAACCCAACTCGCCGCTCTGGGGCCCGCAGGGTTCG
>JANPIT010000180.1:0-4671 GCA_031425115.1 Opitutaceae bacterium
CGGTGCCGCCATTGATGACGGAGATGGACTGGATGGTCAGCGCGATCGGCGTGTCGGTCGTGGAGGAGACCGGCTGCGTGAACGTCTCGCCGACCAGCACGGGTTGCGCCCGCCAGTAAACCGAATCGGCCGCGAGCACGCCGCCGTCCTGCGTGGTCGGCGCCGTGATGACATCTCCGAGCGAGTAACGAGGCACACCGGCGGCAAACGATCCGCCGACGACTGTGCGGTGAAACACAACGGCGGTGCCCGTGGGTGTGTTGGTGCCAGAGACATAGTAAATCTGCGCCGGATAGCGCTCCGTCAGGGTGGTGCTCGCGGCGATTGCCGCCGAACCCGACGTGTTGGCGGCGATGCTGGCAAACTGCGGCGTAGTCACCGGTGGACTGATACCGTCGGGCACACTGCGCAGCACGACGACCGCGGCGGCTCCGGTGCCAACGCCGGAAATCGTGACGGACGGGAGGCTGGCGGCGCTGTAGCCGGAACCGGGATTGATGATCGAAAAACCGGTGACCACGCCACTGCCATTGATGATGGCGCTGGCGGTCGCGCCACTGCCGGCGCCGCCGGAAATCGTCACGGTCGGCGCGGTGGTGTAACCGGTGCCACCGTTGGTCAGCGACAAACCGACGAAGGTGTTGGAGAGGAACAGCCGGTTCTGGCCGGAACCGCGAATTTCGAACTGGGCGTGGGCGGCGGTGACACCGGCTACGGCGAGCAGCGCAAAGGCTGCGAAGTGATTCAGGGTGGAGCGGCTTGACCTCAAGCCGCTGGTTAGGAGGTAGCCCTGCGCGTGAGCGCCGGGAGAAGCGGTCCCGCCGCTCACGTGGCGGGCGACGAGGGCGAAGAGGCGCAAAAAAATCGAAGGACGCGGGTTCATGGTTTTCGCGTTCAATTGGTCGTGATGCTGCCGAGTTCGCTCACGCGGCGGAGCACGAAGGTGCCCGTCACGGTGACGGTGTTGGTCGTGGTGCTGTCGGCCTTCTTGGCCTTGCGGATACCCGAGATGATTTCGGTGTAGTTGCCGCCGATGACGCTGCTGCCCCAGCCCTGCGCGCTGACGCCGGAGGGCGGCGTGGTCGTGAAAGCCAGGCTGCAGGCGCGGGTGATATCCGGGCTCTCCACGAAGGCGGGGACTGAGGCGTCGAAGCGGGCGTTGCGGTTGTCATGGTCCGGGTGATACGTGTGAACGTAGGGATTGGTCGGCGCGTTGTAGGGCACGGAGATGGTGCGGCCGAGGGTTTGCCCGAGTGCGACGGAACCGGTCCCGCTGCCGAGGACAGTGTCGGGGGGGAGATGCGCGGCGGTGAAGCGCCGGGCGGTGGCCTTTTCGTCCTGCTTGAGCGCCGACTCGAGGGTGCAAATGCCGAGGTTGTTGGGAGCGGCGGCGAGCCGGCCCATGAACACATGGGAGAGGAGGCGGGCGTTGCCGCTGTCGTCGACATGCAGGATCACGCGCAACGGGAACGAGCGGCCCGTTGTGGTGCCGGTGACGCCGGGCACATGGCTCTGCACGCCGCTGACCGTGGCATCGCCGATCCAGAGTCCGGAGAGGGACGTGACGCGCGCGCTGACCGGGAGGGAGATATCCAGGAGATTGCCGCTGTCGGTGAAGCGGAGCAGCGAGGCGAAGAGGGCGTCGGTCGCGCCGGTGATCTGCGCGCGGTCGACGCCGAAATCGAGCTCGACGGCGGACTGGGGGCCGAGGACGACGTTGAACGCGCCGGTGACGGCGGTGAACTCGTAGGCGTTGGTGCCGGTGTTGAAAGTGCGGCGGGTGAGCGGCACGGCGGCGGCGATCTGATCCTGGCCGACGGGAGCGGCGAAGGAGCTGACGGGCGCCACGGTGAGCGTGACGGTCGCGGCGGTGCGGTTGCGGACGCGCACGGTGATGAGCGAACCGTTGCGGCCGTAGTGGAGGCCCTCGAGATTCGAGGGGGAGACCTCGAGGGGTGCGTAGAAGTTGGATACGACCGCAGCCTCGAACCAGTAAGCCTGATTGCGATCGAGCGGCTCGGCGGCGGGATCGAAGACCTGGATGGGGTTCGCCGAGCTGAGCACGCCGCCGGCGTATTTGAAGATCTTGGTGTTGGTGGCGATCGCGATCGGGAAGGTGGCGAAGTAGGCCGCCAGGTTCGGATACGTGCCGTTCAGTCGCGACGGGAAGCCGAGGAGGTTGGCGCCGTTGCGGACCCAAGTGCTGCGCGGCGGAATCACTTTTTGCACGATGGGCACCGAGATCGTGTCGGTGATCGCGCCCGTGCACTCGATGAGGTAGGCCGCCTGACCCGTGAGCGTGGTCAGGGTGTTGGCCGAACCGCCGCGATTCCACACACTCCACTCCGGGGTGCCGGGGGTGGGAATCAGCGTCGAGGAGGTGAACTGGACCTGTTTGGGATTGGGATTCCAGCGCCAGACCGAGACGACCTGGGCGTGCGAGGCCAAGAGTGCGTCGAGCGTGGTGTGCGTGGCATCGCCGTGGAGGTAGATCGCATTCCAGCCGCCTTTGAGAGCGTAGGTGGTGGATTGATACTGGGCGTGGACCAGGGGAGTGAGAGTGAAAGTGAGAGTGAGAGTGAGAAGGCGGAGGAGGGCCGCGATCGAGGTGGAGCGTGTTGTCCTCAACGCGCTTTCAGGGCGTTCGAGGGCTCCCGAACCAGCGTCTTGGGGACAAGCCGCTCCACCTCGGAAAAATGTGAGGATCGTTTTCATCGGACGGTGAGGCGGTAGAAGCGGGAGGCGCCAGCGACGGTGGCGATGTAGGCGTTTTGCGGGCCGACGGCCGCGGCACGGTGCAGCGTGACGGTCGAGCCGCCCGAGGTGAGGGCAAACGGAGCAGCGGTCCAGGTCTGCAGGTTGGCGCTCTGCTCGATCCCGTAAACCTTGCCGGTGATGCCGTAGAATTCGAAGGCGACGTGCGTCGCGGACTTGCCGGTGATCTTGAGCTCGCAGCGCTCGGGGGCGTCGCCGGCGAAGGTGCCGGCGACGTATTCGAGAAAGTTGGACGTGCCGTCGCCGTCGAAGTCGCCGTCCTTGGTGATCAGGGCGATGTTCCAGCCGGGATCACCGGGCCGGCGTCCGGCCTGGTAGAGTTGGTATTCCTGCCAGGCATCGGGGAGCCCGTCGTTGTTGGCATCGGCGCCGAGGTTGAGGTCGAGCCGGACGCGTTCGCCGCCGTTGCCGACGCGGAGGACGCCGCTGGCCTCGATGGGCAGAAAGTTCTGGCCGTTCATGACGACGCGGAGCGAATAAATGCCCTGGGGCGCCACGGCCTTCGTAGAGTAGGTGCGGGTGCCCGCGACGGTCTGGTCGATGCGGATGGAAAGCTCGTAGTTCGAATCGAGCCCGAGATTCGTGAACACGGGAGCGCGGCTGATCTCGGCGCCGTCCTTCAGGAGGATGATCTCGGCGCCTTCAACGGCGAGGGTCTTGCCGACCTGATCGCGGACGAGGCCGAAGATGGTGTAGTTGGGAGCGGGCGGGTAGGCGGAGGCGGTGAAAGAGAAAGTGAGGGTGAAAGTGAGAGCGAGGAGCGGAAAGAAAAACGCAGGGAGACAGCTGTGGGGGCGCAGCAAGCCTGCGCCCCTACAATCGGAGGAGTCGGCGCGCATGGGAGATTACTCCTGGCCGTTGGCGGTGGCGGGCCTGGCGGGGCGCGCCATCACGGTCTGCGACGACTGCAAGAGCTTCTCGATGGAGGCGATCTTCGCATCGCGCACGCGGTCTTTCATTTCGAGTTCGGCCACGCGCTTGATGAGAGCATCGTTCTCGCGTTTGAGCTCCTGCGTGGCGGAGACGTTGAGCATGGAGATAGCCTCGTAGTCCACGGTGCGGAAATCGCTCACCTCTCGACCATAGACGAAGACTTTATCGCCCTTGGGCTGAACTGCGGTGCGAAACCGTCCGGTCTCCGCCTCAACCACCTCGTGGACCTCAGGCCCGGCGTCGGCGATCAGCTTGACGCGGTCGCCTTTCTTCAGGTCGGTGGCCACTACGATCCAACCATCCCGAAGTTCGGCCATCCTGTAGATGTCGGGGACAGGATTCGTGCTTCGGCGGACGGCTTGCGGAAATACCTTCTCCACCTGCTGGGCGATGACTTTCTTGTGCGGCGCACTCCCCATTTCTTTGGCATCCCGGTAAACGTAATCCGTGACCTCCACGCTCATGATCGTCGCCAAGTCGGCCCGACCGTCCGACCGGCCTGTAATGGTTTTGATGCGCTGGTCGGAAACGGCATGGAATTCCTGGGCCACAATGCGAGACGACGCCCAGATTGAGACGGTTCCGTTTTGGGCCCCCTCCGCACGCTGGCCATCGGGATCAAAGTTGAAGCCGGCTGGAATTGAGGTCAGCCCGCTGGTGGCTCCGCCACTCACCACGAGCTTGGCCTGCGTGGGTGTCCCGGTGCCGATGCCGACAGCGCCGTCCGGCGTGATGGCGAAGTATTCGGAGACCGGTATGGCATTGGCGGCGCGCCCGAAGAACGTGAAAAGATTAGCGCCCGCCCCGCGACTATCCACCCGGAGAAAGCCGCCCGGATCGCTTTGCGTATAATCTCCGCCAAAGCGGTTGTTCAAAGTGTCGTTGACCCCGATATTGATTATCTGGCCGCTAAACTCGCTCGAGATGCCGGCATTGCGCGTCTTCGTGGCGCCATCGCTCAAG
>JANPIT010000181.1:0-7448 GCA_031425115.1 Opitutaceae bacterium
TCGCGCACACCGCGGCGGGCGCTCGTATCCGCCGCGCGGAAGCGGGGACGCCCGCGTCGCTCGAGGAGTTGAAGCTGACGCGCCGGGATCGCGGCTTTGCCGCCAACCGCACCTACGATGGTTATTATCCGAGTGTTCACCTGACTTATTCGCTCCGGGAAAATTTCCTGCTGCGCGGCGCCTATGCCAAGACCTACGGCCGGCCTGATTTCACGAACCTCATCCCGAATTCCACGATCGACGAGACCGACTTCTCGGACAACGTGCCCGATCCGGATCAGGTGCCGGGACGGATCAATATCCGCAACACCGGCCTGAAGCCCTGGGCGGCTGATAACTTCGATCTCTCGCTCGAATACTACACTGCAAACGGCGGGCTGTTTAGTGCCGGACTCTTCCGCAAGGAGATCAAAAATTTCTTCGGCAACGTCGTGAAAGACGCGACGGCGGCGGATCTCCAGCTCCTCGATCTCGATCCGCGCTATCTGGGCTGGAGGCTGACGACCACTTACAATTTACCCGAGACGGCGCGTGTCACCGGCGTGGAGTTTAATGTGCGGCACTCGCTCGAGGCGTTGGGGCCATGGGGCCGCATGTTCCAGGTTTTCGCCAATGGCACGAAACTCGACCTCGATGGCAGCCAGGATGCGGAGTTCGACAGCTTCGTTCCGGAAAGCGCGAACTGGGGGCTTAATTTTAGCCGCAAGCCTTTCGCGGTGATGGCGCGGTGGAACTACCGCGGCACGCAGAAGCGCAACAGCATCCCCGCCCTCGGGCCCGATGCCTTTGAATACCTCAAGGGGCGCACCACCCTCGACCTCAACGTCGACTTCCAGCTTCGCGCCAATCTCTTCCTCTACTTCAATGGTCAGAACATTCTGAACGTGCCCGAAATCCTCCAGCGCTACGGCTCGCAGACACCGGCCTATGCGCGGCGGTATCAGGAAATGACGCACGGCGTGCAGCTCACCCTGGGCGTCAAGGGCACGTTTTAATTTCCGGAGTCGCGGAGTGGCGGATGCTCGCAAGTAGCCGGTGGTGTCCGGTCACGACGGTCGCTCCTCCAAAGGGGACTTACGTGCACGTTGACCGGCTTCGCCGTCCAAACCTCGCTGGGTCAGGAGTCCTTGCGACTGGCCTTTGCTAATTTGGCCGCGACATAGCACCATTCCGTCGCCAGAACGTCTGGCTTTCCATGCTCGCCTCGTTCCCTTTTTCCCTGCGGCTCTGGCCCGCGTTGCTTCTGATCTCGGGCGCGGCTGCCGCTTCGCTTTTCGCGGCCGAGCCTCCGCCGCAAAAAAAAGTCCCTTCTGCCCAACGCGATCTGACGCCCGCCACGAAGGAGCTCACGCTGCACAAATGGTCAGGCGCGCTCAATGTGCCCGATCCCGTCGCCTGCTCGGTGGATCCACAGGGGCGTGTCTACGTTGCCGCCACCACGCGGCGCAAGGTGGGCGACCTCGATATTCGCGAACACACGATGTGGGTGCCGGATGACGTCAGTTTCCAGAGCGTCGAGGACAAGGCTGCGTTTTTCGCGCGTGAGCTGGCGCCCGGAAAATTCCGCACCGCGCGCGGCTCATTGAAAGATCATAACGGCGACGGCTCGATCGATCTCAAGGATCTCACGCATCACACCGAGAGGATCTACCAACTGCGCGATACGGACGGCGACGGCACGGCCGACAAGATCACGGTGTTTGCCGAGGGTTTTAATACGCCGGTGACCGGGATTGCCGCGGGCGTGATGTATCATGACGGTTGGGTCTACGCGACGATCGCGCCTGACCTGTGGCGGCTGCGCGACAACAACGACGACGGCGTCGCGGATGAGCGCGAGATCGTCGCGCACGGGTTTGGTGTCCACATCGCTTATGCCGGTCACGACATGCACGGTCTCACGGTCGGCCCCGACGGGCGGATTTATTGGAGCATCGGCGACAAGGGCGTGAACGTAACCTCCCGGGAAGGGCGGAAGTTTTTTCATCCGAACGAAGGCGCGGTGATGCGCGTCGAGCCGGATGGCTCAAACTTCGAGGTGTTCGCGCACGGGCTGCGCAATCCGCAGGAGCCGGCGTTCGATGATTTCGGCGACCTCTTCTGCGTGGACAACGACGCGGACCAGCCGGGCGAGCGCGAGCGTTTCGTCTACATTCCCGAGGGGAGCGATACGGGCTGGCGCAATAATTTCCAATACATGAAGACCGACAGCCCGTGGATCCGCGAAGGGCTGTGGAAGCCACGCTTTCCGGGACAAGCTGCGTATTTTTTGCCGACGCTGTTGAGCTATTCGGATGGGCCCGCGGGCTTCAAGTTCGAGCCGGGCACCGCGCTGAGCGATGCGCAGCGGGGTATGTTTCTGCTGAGCGAGTTTCCCGCGGGGAAGATGAAGGCGTTTCGCGCGGAGCGCGACGGTGCATCGTTCAAGATGGTCGATGCGCGCGTGCTGAACGACGGCATCATGGGCATCGGCATGAGCTGGCATCCGGATGGCTCGCTCATGATGGTCGACTGGATTGGTGGCTATCCGCTCGATGAATTGGGCGCGCTCTGGCGGGTGGATGCGAAGAGCGGAACAGATAATCCGCTGCGCAAGCAGACGCACGCGATCCTCGCCGGCGGGTTCAACCGTCGCAGCGACACGGAGCTAGTGACGCAGCTGGCGCATCGCGATCAACGCGTGCGGCAAGGTGCGCAACTCGAGCTCGCGAAGCGTGGAAAGAAAGACGCGCTGCTCGCCGTGGCACGGGCCGGCAGTGCGATGCAGGTCGCCCGCATCCACGGATTGTGGGGCTACGGCCAGCTCCTGCGCCGGAGCGCGGCGGAGAGCGCGCCGATTGTCGCGCTCCTGCGTGATGCCGACCCGGAAATTCGCCGGCAAAGTGTGAAGATTTTGGGCGACGCGACGACGACGGCGGCGAAGGCCGACGGCAAAGCGCTGATCCCGTTGCTCAACGACGAGTCGCCCCGCACGCGCGCCACGGCGGCCATCGCGCTCGGCAAGTTTCGCGAGCCCACGGCGGTGGAGGCGTTATTCGCACTGGCGGCGCGCGATGGCGCGGAGCCGGTCATGCGGCAGGCCGTCGTCGTAGGCCTCGCAGGCTGCGCGACGCCCGCGCAACTTGCGGCCAAAAAGTCCGACGCATCGGTGACCGTGCGGCTTGTCGCAGTCGTGGCGTTGCGCCGACTCGCGGCTCCCGCGGTTGCGGAGTTTCTCAATGATGCGGATGTGCTCGTGGTCGAAGAGGCCGCGCGCGCGATTCACGACGATCTTTCAATTCCGGCCGCGTTGCCGGCGCTCGCTGCGCGGTTGGAGCGCCCGTCGCCGAGCGAGGTGGTGATGCGCCGTGCGATCAATGCTGGCCTGCGCGTCGGCACTCCCGCGGCAGCGATGCGCCTGCTCGCGTTTGCGCTGGACGGCGCGGCGCCGAGCGCGATGCGCGAAGAGACGCTGCGCACGCTTAAATTGTGGAAGACGCCGCCGCGGCTCGACCTCGTGGACGGCTATGGGCGCGTGCTCAAACCGGCCGCGATCGACGGGGTGCTGACGCCGAAGTTGGATGCGTTGCTGGCGCTGACCGATCCCGCGCTGAAGACGCTCGCGATTGAAATCATGATCGCCCACGCGCTGAAAGCCGGGGCCGCTCAGATCGCCGCAATCGTGACGGATGAAAAGGCCGCAGGGGAATTGCGGGCGCAGGCACTGCGGTTGATTGGCGGCGACCAGCGGAAAGATCCGGCGTTTGGCCGGGCGCTCGATGTCGCGCTTGCGCGCAACGCGCCCGCGCCGTTGCGCGCGACCGCACTCGAGTTGCTGTTGCCGGACGACCCGGCGCGGCTGGTGCGCGAGGCGCAGGAGTCGCTGAAGCGGCCGGCGTTTGCGGAGCAGCAGCACGCCATCGCGTTGCTGGCGAAGGCCGCGACACCAGCGGCCGACGCCGTGCTGGCCAAGTTGGCCGATTCGCTCACTGGTGGCACCGTGGTTCCGACGGTTAAGCTCGACGTGATTACCGCGTTGCAGGCGCGGAGCGCCGCGAACGCGCAGCTCGCCCAGAAATTGAAAACCTATCTCGCTCAGCCGTCGGCGGCGGCGCAGGACGAGTTACTGCAGGGCGGCGACATTGCTCGCGGCCGCGATATCGTCGCAAATCACCTGAACGCCAACTGCACCGCGTGTCACTCTTCCGAGTCAAATGGCGGCAGCGAAGTCGGGCCGAACCTCCGCACCATCGGCGCGCAGCGCGATCCGGCGTATTTGCTCGAGTCGCTGGTCGCGCCCTCCGCCAAGATTGCGACGGGATATGGCATCGTGAACGTGACGCTGAAGAATAAAACGGAGATCACGGGCACGCTCGCCAAGGAGACGCCCGAAGCGGTCACAGTGCGCCAGTTCGACGGCAAGCAGCAGACGATTCCGCGGGCCGACATCGCGACTCAAACGCCGCCCGTTTCGATCATGCCCCCGATGCAAGGCATTCTGCAGCCGGCGGAGTTGCGCGATGTGGTGACGTATCTCAGCAGCCTGAAGGGCGGGGGCCGGGTGCCGCGGGCGGAGAAATCCGACGGCGGGCAGTAACGGACTCTACGGGGGAGGCTGAGGGGATGGGGCTTGAAGGAGCGGGGCGTTGCCGTGAATTCTGTGCGCAATTTGAAACGCACGCTCTACCTCCTGGCTTCACTCGTTTTCGGCCTTTCGGTAATCAGCGCGGCCGACGTCACCGTCGATAATGCGGCCGAGCTGCGCAAAGCCGTCGCCGCGGCCACGCCGGGCACGCGTATTTTACTGGCCGAGGGCAGCTATGGCGGCGGATTTCATTTCGCTAATCTGCGCGGTGAGCCGGGGCGACCGATCATCATCGCTTCGGCGAACCCTGATAAGCGCGCGGTGTTTCGCGATGCAAAGATGGGGCTGCACCTTGCGAATCCCGCGCACGTCGAACTGCACGACCTCGAATTCACGGTGTTGTCGGCGAACGGGCTGAACATCGACGATGGCGGTGTGCGTGACAAAGAGGGCGCGCATCACGTGGTCCTGCGCCGGCTGCACGTGCGCGATGTGGGCGGCGGCGGGAACGAAGACGGCATCAAGCTCTCGGGACTCTACGATTTCAAAGTCGAGAACTGCACCATCGAGCGCTGGGGCGGCGCCGGCTCGGGGATAGATATGGTCGGCTGCCATCGCGGACTGATTTCCGGCAACCTGCTGCGGCACACGACGCCGCCCGCGGCGAACGGGGTGCAGTGCAAGGGCGGCACCAGCGCGATTGCGATTCGTGGGAATCGTTTCGAGGCGGCCGGCGGGCGCGGGGTGAATATCGGCGGCAGCACGGGACTGGCCTTTTTCCGGCCGCCGCTGGCTCATGAACCGCCGCACGTCGAGGCGCGTGACATCCGGGTCGAGGGTAATACGTTCGTCGGCGGATTGGCCGCGATGGCTTTCGTGGGGGTGGACGGCGCCGTGGTGCGCTTCAATACAATCGAGCAGCCCGGCCGCTGGGTGCTGAGGATCTTGCAGGAAAACAAGGCCGCGGGATTCATCGCGTGCCGCAACGGCGAGTTCACCGACAACGTGATCGTCTTCGACTCCGCGCGGTGGGCCGAGGGTGGCGTGAATGTCGGCGCGGGGACATCACCCGAGACGTTCACGTTTGCGCGCAACTGGTGGTATTGCGCGGATCGTCCGCAGCGCAGCGAGCCAAAGCTGCCGACGAAGGAAACGGGTGGGACTTACGGCCGGCCGCCCGCGCTCGCGAAAGATATCGCGGGTGCGGAGTCGTGGAAGGGCTGAAGTTGGGTTTTGAGGTGGAGCGCGTTGTCCTCAACGCGCTTTAGTGGGGGCGCACGCGCTCCAAACCAGCGTCTTGGGGACAAGCCGCTCCACCTTCAAACTGACGATCAGACCGTCTTGATCGAGCGCTTGGCGTGGTCGTAGATGGTCTTCTTGCCGGTGTCGTAGGAGATGACGGCCATCATGACTGCGACCGCGTGCTTGAAGCCGTCATCGATCGAAGCATGCGGTGTCTCGCCCGTGCGCATGCACTGCAGCCAGTTTAGGAAGTGATCGGCGCGCGGAATCGGCGTGACTTCGATCTTGCCCCGGATCTTGCCGTCGCGCTTCGGGCCGCCCTCGGCGCTGTAGCTGGGCGCGTTGGCATTGAGGACATCCATCGTGCCTTTCGAACCGAAAATTTTCTTCGAGTTGCCGGAGCTGTTGCCGAAGTTATTCGCGCTCTTAAGCATGAAGCCGTCGGGATACATCCAGGTCGCGTGCACGCAGTCGGGCACGGTGAAGTTGTGCTCGTCCTTCCAGGTGAGCACGTCGCCGCTGCAGACGCACGAGGTGGGAAAGCCGCAATCCATGATGTAGTGGATCGTGTCGAGAAAGTGCGCGCCCCACTGCGGCACGGGGCCCTGGCAGAATTCGTAGTAACCATACCACGCGCCGTATTGGTCCGCGTTGAACGGGCGCATCTTCCGGTCGCCGAGGAACTCCTTCCAGTCGACGTCCTCCTGCTTCACGCCGCGTCCAAGATACTGATACCAGTAAGGCTTCTCGCCGTTGCGGCCTTCCTCGATGAGGGAAACCTTGCCGAGCACGCCGCTCTTGATCACTTCACGGGCACCGACGACGCCCGGGTAGCTGCGCAGCTGGGTGCCGACCTGGATGATGCTGCCGGCGGCTTGGGCGACCTTGGCGGCGTCATAGGCGCGGACCAGTTTGTCGAATTCAGTGGCGAGCGGTTTCTCGATGTAGATGTGCTTGCCCGCCTTGGCGACAGCTTCGAGGTGCGTGGTGTGAAGATGGTCGGGCGAGGCGACCATGACGGCGTCGATGCCGTCCAGCGCGAGCAGGTCGCGATAGGAGACGAACGCCTTCGCCTCGCGGCCGAAGGCGGCTTTGATGACGCCATTGGTGCCTTCGCGGGAGGTCTTCCACGGGTCGGCGATCGCGACGACCTCGAAGTTGGTCTCCTTCACGTGCGGCAGAATGCCTTTTTCCAAGTGCGCGCCGCGGCCGCGGCTGCCACAGCCGATTTGCGCGATCCGGATCCGATCGTTAGCGCCAATCGAGCGTTTGCGTTCCGCGGCGGTGAGGAAACGTGGCGTGGTGGCGGCGAGCGCCGCGCCAGCGGCGAGCGTTGTGGAGGATTTGACGAAGTCGCGCCGGGTGGTGGGCGCGGATGAAATGGGAGGGACGGGGGTATTCATAGTTTGAATGCGGTTGAAAGAGGAGTGGGGCGATGGGCCGGGTGCTCAGGCGACAAGGATCTGGTCGAGTTTCTGCGAGAGGTGGGTGAGGAACTCCTGCGGGGGGAGATCGCGGGGCGAGCCTTGTTCGGTGATGAGCCAGCCGGTGTAGTTGATCTCATCGAAGGCCTTCATGACCGCCGGCCAGTCGCTGTCGCCCGTGAAGAGGTCGACGTTGAAGCCGGTGCGCGGGCCGGTTT